>VXPS01000323.1 GCA_009839425.1 Chloroflexota bacterium | reverse complement strand
CCGGAACTTCCTTGATCACGGTCGTCTCGACCGGGACTTCCTTCGTGACGACCTGCGTCTCGCCGCAGGCGGCCAGCGCAGCCAAGCCAGCAAGTCCCGTTGCGCCGGTCGCGGCGCCCCGCATCATGCGTCTACGTGAAATCAATCGAGGCATCAGACCCTCCCTGGCTCGAAATGAGTGCCTTCTAAGCACTCAACGACCCATCGCAACGCAGACTCTATCGCAGACATTGAGATAAAGTCGAACCACCGTCCAGCCAGTTTGCTCGCCTCGCTACACGATCGATCGGGCCAGCGTGGCAGGGCGCGGTGGGGGCTGAACGATGTCCGGCCAGCTATCGCCTGTCGCGGCGAGCCAGCGGCCCAATGCCTCCCGCGAGCGATCCAGCTGAGCTTGATTCGCTCGATTTGCGATCAGGTTATTCAATTCGAGCGGGTCATCCCGCAGGTCGTACAACTCGTCACTGTCATCCTGCGATTCCACGTACTTCCAGCGTTCATCAACCCACATTCGCAGCGGATGCAGCGGATCAGTCCAGTTCACCGAGTGAAACTCGGCCGCCACGCCTTCGTTGACTTGACGATCGCCGCCGCGGACGAGGTCACTAAAGTCCACACCCTGCAGCACGTCGGCTGGCTGACCGCCGCACATCGCCACGACGGTCGGAACGATGTCGACCAACGAGACGACGCGCGCCGACCGGTGGGCGAAGCCGAGCCCGCCGGTCGGCCGAACGATCAGCGGAATCCGCACCAGGTCCTCGTACATCACCGCGCCCTTCGCGGCCAGCCCGTGGTGCCCCAGCATTTCTCCGTGATCCGAGAAGAAGATGAACAGCGTGTTGTCCCACTTGTCGGCATCCAGCAAGGCCGTGACCAGTCGGCCCACCAGGTGGTCCACGTATGAGACAGCTCCCCGGTAGGCCGCCCGCATCGACCGAATCTCGTCGTCCGTCCAGTCGGAAATCACCTTGAGCTGCTCCGCATCACGGTGGGCAACCAGCGCCGGACCGCCCGGGTCATGCCGGTTCGCTGGAACGTCCATGTCCGCCGGGTCATACATGGAATGAAACGGTTCAGGCGAGGTGTACGGCGGATGCGGCTCGTGGCACGAATAAACCAGGCAGAAGGGCCGGTCGTCGCCCTTGCGGCTGCGCACCCAGTCGCTGGCATGATCCATGTGGAAAAAGGACGGGTGCTGGGCCAGCGGCAGCAAGGACGGTCCAACGCTCGTCTTGCGGTTGTAGACGGTGGGATCCGGCTCGAACCCGTGCTCCTTGCCGCCAATCTCCACGCCGATCTGCTGGGTCAGTCGAAGGACCTCGTTTTGTGCACGCTGGTCCACGTCGATATCCCCGGAGCGCGAGCAGAAGTCGGGAAACCCGGGTCGCGCTGCCCCACTACCCAGGTGCCACTTGCCGGCATAGCCCCGCAGATATCCAAGGTCACCCAGGTAGTCGCCCAGGTTTCGTACGCCCTCCGGGTAGCGCATCAGGTCGCAGCCCGGTCGCATCTGGTGGTTGGCCACCATGCCGTTCGAGTGGGGATACAGGCCCGACAGCGTGGCCATGCGTGACGGCGAACAGATGGGATAGGGACAGTACGCTCGGCTGAAGAGCGCCCCGTCGTCCGCGATCCAGTCCAGGTGCGGCGTCCGGATTCCCTCTACGCCCCCGGCGCCTATCGTGTCAGCGTGTTGCTGATCGCTGATGAACAGGACGACATTCGGCTTATCCGCTGCCATCGCTCGTTTCCCTTCCGCTGCGGTGCCCATGGGCCCGGTTCGGCGACGGTACCGGTGTGACCTTATGTCATCGGCGACTGACGCTGAAGCCTGGCATGCTGGTCTGCGTTTGGATGATGAGGGCGTCTAACCCTTGATCTGCTCGAGCATCCAGTTCGACGTTACGCGTGCCGCCTCGTCCAGCACTTCCTCGATCGTTCGACCAGAGCGCTTCAAAACCTTGTAGCTGTGATCCGCCCCCTCCAGGACATGTAGGTGGACATCTGCCGGAAGTTCGTCCACTGCTCCGCGAAGCAGATCCAGCCGCGCCATGCGGTCACGGTCCCCTGACAGCAAAAGAGTCGGTACGTCGACTTCCGCTAGGTGCTGGGCCCGAGAAGTGTTTGGCCGCCCAGGCTGGTGGAGCGGAAACGCGTAGGCAACGATCCCGCACAGGCTGTCGATCATTCCCTTCGCTACGGCCAGTGTTGTCATTCGACCGCTCATCGAGTGTCCGCCGGCAAACCTGGGCAGATCTGGTGCAGCTTTCCCGGCGGCGACTACTGCCGCCCGCACCGTGGCCAAGCGCACGCGCTCGGTATCCATTCCACCCTTTCCGGCGTCCGAGTAGGGGTAGTTGTACCGAAAGGTCGCCACCTCCTCAGCGGCCAGCACTTGAGCTAGCCGTTCCATGAACGGGTGTCGAGCGTTGGTGCCTGCGCCGTGACCCAGCACTAGCAGCGTTCGCGCCGTGGGTGGTCGCGACAGCATGGATGACACGCAGCGGCGCTCAGGGGAGATCTCCAATGTCCCCACGGTCGCATGCGCCATGGGACGGTTGACTCCCCGATCCTCCGACGGTTGCCAGCGAGTCAATGTTTCACGTGAAACATCATCCAAGCGGACGGCCTGGCAACTCGCTGGATCTCAGTCCACCGTGTCGCTGCAAGGCCTGCGCCACGTCATCGCGGTCGGAAGCCACGGCCCGGTCGAGATGCGTCTGGCCATCGTCCTCACGTCGGTTCAGGTTGGCCTCGACGGCTGCCAGGAGGTCGACAGTCCTTGCATAGTTCCCGTTGGGATCGCGAAAGTTGGCGGCGCCCCAGATGGCGCCGCCCAGCGGCGTGCCGCCGAAGTCATTGGTGACTTCCAGCGATGGGGTATGCCCAAGCAGCACTTCCACGATGTCCGCATAGCCCCGCACCGCAGCCCGATCTAGCGGTGTCCCGCTGTCGTCTCCTCGCGCATCGACCGGAAAACCGACCTCCAGCATCAACGCGACTCCCTCGCAGTTGTTATTCCAAGCGGCGTCAGAGATGGCCCGCGATTCATCCGTAGCGAGCGACGCAACCAATCCGGGATTCGCATCCACGAGCGCCATTGTGCGAGCGCGATCCCCAGTCCAGGCCGCGTAGATCAGCTGCTCCGCCGGACTTGCCCGCTCCAGCAGTTCCTCGACAAACTCGTCGTGACTCCGCGTACTGGCGAATGGCAGCGGGCGCATCCCTACGCCCATCCGGTAGATGTACATGTGCCCGCCCGGCGGCCGGCCGTCCATGTGCGGACCGTAATTGCTCCGCGAGCGCAGGGCGTCCGGATTGTCTGCCAGCACCCGGTCCGCAATCGCAATGTCGCCCAGCGCGCAGGCGACGTAGATGTCCGGCGTGGCCCCTCGCTCGATCAGTCGCGTACAGACCGCAGGCTCATCAATAGCCCACTGCGCCGGCGTCGCGCCGTGGTCGATATCCCGCATATCCACATCGGCGCCGCTATCCACCAGCACGTCCACGATTGCCGGCGTGCGCGCCATGTGCAACGGCGAGGCACCGTCGCGTCCTCGCTCGTTCACGCAATCCGGACGCTCGTCGATCAGCCGCCGCAGCATGGCCAGATCTCCGAGATTTGCGGCAGCGTGCGCGTCAACTGTCAATCCTCGCAGGCGGAAGTCGTTGAACACTTCGGTCATCACCGGCGTACCGTCCGCGCACCACTCCTTGACCCACAGCTCCACGCGCTCACTGTCCAGCACCCCCGACCCGCCGGGCTCCCAGCCCGACCGCGCATTTACGTCCGCGCCGGCCTCCACCAGCACCCGCATCATGTCCGCGTCCCCGCGCGAGCTCGCCTCCACCAGCGCCGGCGCGTCGAAATACCCCCACGGCTCGTCGACTTGTTCGCGCAACCACCGATCCGACGCCAGTAGCGCCCGCATCTCGGCTGCGTCTCCGCTTCGTAATGTCGCCAGAAAGCGGCGTGCGGACGGAGTTTGTTCGGCCACCTGCGACTTCCTGGTTGGGTGCTACACGCCTTAGTACGGCCGCCGCCCCCACGGCTGTGGGTTGCGCTTGCCGAATCGGGTCCTCGATTCGTCGTAATCGCGGCCGCGCAGATCGTCCCCGTCAAGCGCCGCGTGGCCGCCGTGCGCGCGCACGACCTCGACCAGCGCGGCCCGCATTCGACCCAACTCGTCGTCATAGGCCGGGTCGTCGGCAAGGTTGGTCAGCTCGGTTGGGTCGGACTGGCGGTCGAAGAGTTGCTCGAAGCGGCCGTTGGCCCACCAGATGTACTTGTAGCGCTCTTCGATCAGAGCCAGCTGGCGGTTGTCCTGGTTGCCGAATACCCCGTGGACCGGCTCCCCAGGATGGCGGCCGGCGATCACGTCGGCCAGGGGCGGCGCGGTGCCGACTTCCGGCGGGATCTCGGCGCCGGCGGCGCTGAGCATGAACGGCATCAACTGCTCCTGGCTTGTCAGGGAGTCAACGCGGCGCGACGGGCCGAGGTCCAATTCGTTTCGGATCGCCTCCGGTGCCCACACGATCAGCGGGACGTGCGTGGACTCCTCGTAAAAGTTGCTCTTGAAGAACAGGTTGTGGTCGCCCATCAGATCCCCGTGATCAGAGTTGAAGACGATGACCGTGTCCTCGCGCAGACCGAGCCCATCCAGCACGCCCAGCAGGCGGCCGATGCAGTGGTCCAGGTGCGTGATGTTGCCGTAGTAGAACGCGCGGGCCAGCGCGATCTGCTCGGGCCCCAGGGAATGCCACGTGTACTCGAAGTTGGCGCGGCGCAGCTGCGGCGGACTCTCCGGCATGTCCTTCCCGTTGCGCCACGGCTCGGGCACTTCGTCAGGGGCGTAGAGCTCGTCGTAGGGACGCGGCGGGTCGTATGCCGAGTGCGGCTTGGTGAAGCTGCAGTGCAGGTAGAAGGGGCGCTCGGGCTCGATGGCGTGATGCTGGTGCAGGAAGCGGATCGCCTCGTTGGCGGTCCAGGTGGAGACGTAGTGCGATTCCGGCACCGGCGAGGGCACGGCGAAGATGTCGTTGTTGCCCACGCCGTGGGCGCGCTCCAGTCCGGCCCAGGGAGTCGTCTGCAGCCAGTGGTGGTAGTCGTCGCCCTCCGGCATGCGGCCTTCTTCGCAGATCACGGTGCTCTCGAAGCCATTCAACATGCGCTGATCGGGCGTGAAGTGGAACTTGCCAGCGCCGTGGGTGCGGTAGCCGTGCCGCGTCAGCACGCCGGGCAGCGTGTTCTCGGGGTTCATCGGGTTTCGCGAGTTGCCAAACACCCCGTGCGCCCACGGGTGCTGCCCCGTCATCCAGGTCGTGCGCGCGGCCACGCACACCGGCGTCTCGCTGTAGCAGCGGGCCAGGTAATAGCCGTCCCGCGCCAACGCATCCAGCGTCGGCGTCTGTAGCCAGGACTGGCCCGCCACCCCCACGGCGTCGCCGCGCTGTTGATCGGTCGTGATGAACAGAATGTTCGGACGCTGCGCGGGCATGTGGGAACCCCATGAAGTTGGCGCCGACGGCATTCTGATTGATGAGTCCCATCCTGGCGAACGTTTTCAGAAGTGGCGCTACGCTGGATTGGTCGCAGGCCAGGAACATCTTCGTCTCCCTTCCGCTCATCTCACCATGCCTGAGCGCACCTTCCTCACCGCCGAGTGGCGCGACCTCGCTCTCATTAACTATGAGATCGAGCCGGAGGTGCTTCTGCCGCACGTTCCCGCGGGCACCGAGATCGATCTTTGGCACGACCGCTGTTTCGTCAGCGTCGTGGGCTTCAGGTTCCTCAGAACCCGCCTGATGCGCGTACCCATACCGTTCCACGCCAACTTCCTGGAGGTGAACCTCCGGTTCTATGTGCGGCGCGAGGTTCAAGGCGAGGTGCGGCGCGGGGTGGTGTTCGTCAAGGAGATCGTGCCGCGGCGTGCCATTGCCTGGGTGGCGCGGGTGGTCTACAACGAGAACTATGTCGCGCTGCCGATGCGCCATGCGGTGGACGACGCCTCGGCGCGCTATGAGTGGCGACTTGATGGCGCCTGGAACGGTCTGGCACTCGCGGGTCTGGGCGACTGGCGGGTTGCCGACCCGGCATCCGAGGCCGCGTTTATCACGGAGCATTACTGGGGATACGCGGTTCAGCGGGACGGTTCGACACTCGAATACCAGGTCGAGCACCCGCGCTGGCGGGTTGCGCAGGCGACCGAGGTCGAGCTGGCATGCGATGTCGGCCGGCTGTACGGCGACGAATTTGCCCAGGCGCTGAGCCGCGAGCCGGCATCGGCCTTTCTGGCGGACGGATCGGCGATCGTCGTACGGCGCGGCCGGCGATTGCCCGCAGGCGAGGCCTGACGAACGGAGCCTCGTGGGGTTCGGCTGACATTCCGCGGCCCGCGCTAGGCTGAGCCGGCCTCGCCCTATCTGGTCCCCGCCCGTGCCTCCCAACTTCCTGTTCCTGATTGCCGACGATCACCGGCACGACGCCATCGGGTCGCTGGGCAATCCGGCCGTCCACACGCCGACGCTGGACGCCCTGACCGCGGCCGGGACCGCGCTGACCAGCACCTACATCATGGGGTCCACGTCCAACGCGGTCTGCATGCCCAGCCGGGCGATGCTGATGACCGGGCGATCACTGTTCCGGGTCTTCGCGCCGAATCCGGCGGGCGTTTCGCCGTACCCGATGGATCCCGAGATTCCCACGTTTCCACAGCTGCTACGCGGAGCGGGATACCGAACCTACGGCGTGGGCAAGTGGCACAACGAGCCCGACCTCTTCGCGCGAAGTTTCGACGGCGGCGGCAGCATCTTTTTCGGCGGAATGTCCGACCACGACGCCGTGCCGCTACACGACTTCGACCGGGACGGCGTGTATCCGCCGGAGTCCATGACTCTTGGTGATGGCTTCTCGACCGAGATGTTCGTCGACAGGGCGATTCATCTGCTGCGGGAGCATCCCGCGGGCCAGCCGTTCTGCCTGTACACCGCGTTCACCGCGCCGCACGACCCGCGCACACCGCCCGCCGAGTTCGCGGAGATGTATCCGCCCGAGGACATCGACTTACCGCCAAACTTCGCCCGCATGCACCCCTTCGATAACGGGCACCTGCACGGCCGCGACGAGTCACTGGCCACGCATCCCCGCGACCCCGACGAGGTCCGCCAACACATCGCCGACTACTACGGAATGATCAGCCACCTCGACTCGCAGATTGGGCGACTGCTCGACGCGCTGGCTGCCTCGGGCCATGCGGAGAACACGATCGTGGTCTACACGGCGGACCACGGACTGGCCGTCGGCCAGCACGGCCTGCTGGGCAAGCAGAACGTCTACGACCACAGCCTGCGCGTCCCGCTGATCGTGCGCGGGCCGGGCATCCCCGCCGGACAGCGTCGTGAGGGGCTGTGCTACCTCCACGACATGTTCCCGACCATCCTTGAGCTGGCGGGCCTCCAGGCGCCGTCCGGAAGCGAGGGCGTAAGCCTGGTTCCGGCGTTGACAGGACGGGACGCGGAGATGCGGGACTGCGTTTTCGCGGCCATTCAGCGCAGCCAGAGTCTCGGTGCCGACGATTCAACGCAGCGCATGGTTCGCCGGGGGAGCCTGAAGTTGCTCGAAACGCGCCTCGCCGGTCAGACGCACGTTCAGATCTTCGATCTTTCGGACGACCCCTGGGAGACCCGCAATCTGGCCGGCGATCCGGCCTGTGCCGAACGCGTGGCGACTATGCGGCGCCTGCTCGACCGCGAGCGCCGGCGTGCAGGCGACCCAAACATGCCTGGAACAGACGCGTAGCCGGACCGATCCCACCGCGATGCCGACCTGCCGAGCGAGGCGCGACTGATCAGAGCCCAAGCACGCCTCGAATGTTCTCGCTGAAAATCTTCCGCTTCTCGTCGTGGGTCAGGTCGGCGTGCGCCACGTTCCCCATCTGCCAAGTCTGGCCGAGCACCGGGTAGTCGGATCCGAAGACGGCACTTTCGACTCCGGCCACCTTGACGAATGCCTCGATCTGCCCCCGGCGGTTGCCCGAACCGGACATCTCGCAAAAGACATTCGGCAGGTCGCGCACCGTCAACGCCAGGTCCGGCGTTCGGATGTGCTGCCAGATGGCGTGGGCCCAAATGAACCGCGCGTTCGGGTACGTGGTTGCCAGCTGGCGTATGCGTGCTGGTGTGTCGTACGTGTGGCTGAGGATTGGCAGCCGGTGGTCGTCGGCGAACTCGTACACGGGTACGTAGTTGGGGCCGTGAATCGGGTATTCGTGGATCGTGGAGTGGATCTTGATGCCGCGAAATCCCTGGTCGTCAACGCGACGAATCAACTCTTCCTTGGCCAGTTCGAGATAGTTAGGGTTGGGAACCGCGAACCCAATCACCCGATCTGGATGGTCGCGCACTGCCTTGGCGACCAGTTCGTTGCCGCGCACAAAGTCCGGTCCGATGGCTGTGTATGCGCTGAAGCAGGAATAGTCCACACCCGTCTTGTCCATGACTCGAAGCAAGTCGCCCGCGCCGCCGCCCTGGTAGAAAAAGTTGGTCCCCGGTCCCGGGTGGCTGTGAACGTCGATAACGAAATCACTCAGCGGCTCGCCCGCCAGCGCATCCGCGGCGAAGGGGTCCGGGTGGTGGTGATGCGGGTGCGGCGCGTTGTGACGCCAGACGTGGCCGAACATCGCGCTACCAGGCCGCCATGGCCAGCAGCCGTTCCAAGTTGGACGCGCCGATGGCCCGGCGTGCGTCGTCGTCGATATCCGCGTACATCAATTCGGCGTGCGGTGGCCCGACCGCCTGCCAGGGTAGCTTCGTGCCGAACACCATGCGGTCGGCTCCCACGGCGCTGGAAAGGTATTCGATACCCCGGTGCGTGCGATAGCCGCCGGTTTCCAGCCAGATATTCGGCGCTTCCCGCATCAGCGGCGTCATGGTGCGGTTGATCATCTTGTCCACGTCGCACACCACGATCTGCAGATCGGGATGCGTGGCGGCGACCCGGTACAAGTCCCGGGCCGTGGCCGTGCTTAGCGCGTCGATGTGCCAGAACAGGGGAACCTGTCCGGCCAACGCCGCAAACAGGTCGCCCAACACCCAATCATCAGTCAAGAACCGCTGCTCGTCCGGAAAGATGCGGACGGCGCGCACGCCGGCCGAGCGCAATTCATCCACGAATCGCGACGGTTTGGGGAACTCCCCGGTGTGGTGCGGCAGCGCCAGCCAGGACGGGATCAGCGAGTCATGGCCTTCCAGCGCCTGCATCAACAGCTCGTTACCGGCGGACGGATGCTCTTCCAGCGCCAGCGAGTGGTAAACCAGCGCCTTGCCGATCCCGAAGCGCGCCTGGTGCGCTGCCAGGTCGCCAGAGGTCAGGAATGCCCCGGCCGGCCCGGGACGGGAGACCATGCCGAGCGCGCAATTCGCGTCGAAAAGTTCAGCCACGATGGCGATGGTACGGAACCGAACCGGCGCGGCCAACCAGAACCGTCGGGCACAGACCCGAGGCTGTTATGGACAGGCAGCGCCACCTACTCTGCGGGTGAGGTCTCCGTGGAGCGTCCACGCCGCCGGTCAATCACGTAGGTGCCGGCCATCTTGTCGTGGACGCCTTGCCGGTGCTCGTCGAACGAGGCCCAAAGGAATCCCAGGCAGAGTGGAATCTGGACGGTTCGCACAAGGGCGCGCTCGAGTCCAATGGGGCCACCGGTGTGATCGACCACCCGCAGGCCGAATATCAGCTTGCCGGGCGTCGCACCCCACACCCACCAGAACACGGCGAAATAGATGATGGCGTAGTAGAGGTAGTAGGGAACGATGTAGATGGCGAATTCGGATTCCAGGAGGCGGGAATGATCAAGGCTGAAGGCCAGGCTGGCCAGCATCATCACGAGCAGCAGCACGCAGAGGTCAAGCAGATTCGCGTCGAAGCGGGTTCGGAAGCGGGCCAGGGGATAGCCGCCAACCGATCGTTCGTCGGTCACTCCGGCTTCGCCGCTGCCAGACTCCGCCGGCGGCCGGTCTGCTTGCGTAGCCACGGGTCGCCTCCGGTCAGCGTGCGCGCCGCTACTGCGGGATCGAATTATACCGCCCGGCGCCCCTGATCGCCGTAACCGGAGTCCGCTCGAACCTGGCGCATGACCCAGGCCGGGAGTCACGCAGTCGAGGTGCCCGTCGATGCTCAGCCATGTGCTGGCCGTCGGTCTACGGTCCCGCTGACCGCACTCGGGACACAGGCTACTCAGTAGGCCAATCGCTTCGCCGTCGTCCCTTGCCCGTGCTACGCGGTCGCCGCGCCTTGCCCTGGTCGCTGACGCGGCCGGCGCCGGTGTAGGTGACGTACGTGCCTGCAAGCTTGTCGTGCCAGCCCTGGGAGGAGTCGTCGAACAACACTGAAATGAAACCCATCAGCAATGGCGGGGCGGACACGAGGTAACAGAGGTGCCTGGTGAGCAACCGTGTCAGACCAACGTTTTGGCCGGCGACATCGACGACTTGCAAATGCATGATTCGCTTTCCGACGGTGGACTTGAAAAGCCAGTTCGAAATCACGGGATAGACGAGATATCCAAAGATCAGGGCCACGATTATGGACAGCCTGATGGCGTCCTGCCTGGCAGTGTCTTCACCGACGAGTCCATCCGGCGTTTGCGGAATCCAAATGGACAGGACGAACAGCGCCGCGAGCGACGCGACCAGCGATGCGAATGCGTCAAGTCCAAAGGCAGTCGATCGTCGTCCGAATTCGGCAGCCGGATAATCGCCAATGACCGGTCGATCTGCGCTGGCCTGCCTGGCATCGTCCACTTCCATAACTCGAACGTGACGTTTCGCAGGTTCCCGACCACCGGCTACCGACGTTCCGTCACCGGTCCTGACCGGGCCCGGATCTGAGAAGTCGCGCTTCCGGGGTGGTCCACCCATAAGGTCTTGATAAAGGTCGCCCGCCATGTCGCGGGATCTGGTCTTCTCAGGGCCCAGGTAGACGACGTACGTCCCGGCGATATGGTCATGCCAACCACGTCCGAAGCGACTGACGAAGATCCAGGCGAAACCAAAGCCGACGAACAGCGTCGAAACGCCGTAGCCGAACAGGCGCCCAACGGACTGCACAATCCCAATTCGCCAGCCGTTGCGATCGACGATCTGCAACTTCAGCATCATCTTGCCCGGCGTAGCGCTGAACGCGGTCCACGCAAGGATGTGATAGAAGACCAGAAAAGCGAGCGTGAGCAGGCCGGCCGATTCACGTGGAATCTGCCTGTCTTCGCCCACTACCGCCCCTACGAACAGCATCAGGACAATCAGACCTATGATCGCGACGTCGATTGCCAGCGCTCCCAGGCGACGGGTGCGGCTCGCGAGTTCCTGACCGTGGAGGGCGTAGACAGTCCTTACGGACCCCTCCGACATTGCAGGTGCTTCGGGGACTTTCTGCTCAGCCGTAACGGCGATTTCCCGTTGGCTTCTTGCGGCAGCGCAAGGGTAGGTCGCCCGATTCTACGACCGCGCTCCACTTGAAGCCGACGCCGGGGTTGTTCACACTGCGGCCACCCCGTGCCGCAATGCGTCCCGCGAACCCGAACCGCGGCGTGACGACGCGGGGCCCAGGCCGAAGGAGGCCCGCATGGCGTCGATGAAGGGCCCTGCCATCTTGCTGGCGCAGTTTCTGCGCGATGAGCCGCCCTACGACAACCTGGAGAACATCGGTCGCTGGGTAGCCGGCCTTGGCTACAAGGGCGTGCAGATCCCCACCTGGGATCCGCGCGTGATCGACTTGGACAAGGTGGCCGAGTCCAGGGCGTATGCCGACGACTACCTGGGCGGACTCGCCGACTTGGGGCTTGAAGTCACCGAACTCGCGTCCCACCTGCAGGGCCAGGTCCTGGCCATGCACCCGGCCTACGCCGACGGATTCTCAGTCTTCCACCCGCCTGGCCTCTCTGGCTCGGAAGTCACGGAGTGGGCCACGGATCAGCTCGGCAAGTCGATAAAGGCCTCGGCCAACCTGGGCGTCAACGCTCTTCCCGTGATGTCCGGCGGCTTCGCCTGGCACATGATCTATCCGTGGCCGCAGCGGCCGCCCGGGGTGATCGAGACGGCATTCGAGGAGTTGGCCCGACGCTGGCGCCCGATCCTGGACATGGCCAGCGATCACGGCGTCACCATCGCCTACGAGTTGCATCCCGGATCTGATCTCTACGACGGCGCAACCTTCGAGATGTTCCTGGACGCCACCGACAACCACGAGGCCGCCTGCATCAACTACGACCCCAGCCACTTTGTCCTCCAGCAGCTGGACTACCTGGACTTCATCCACCGCTACGCCGACCGCATCACCGCCTTCCACGTCAAGGACGCCGAGTTCCGGCCCGACGGCCGCGTGGGCGCCTACGGCGGCTACCAGGGCTGGACCGGTCGCGCCGGACGCTTCCGTTCACTGGGCGACGGCCAGGTCGACTTCACGCAGGTCTTCACCCTACTGACCGAGGCCGGTTACCGAAGCTGGGCGGTGCTGGAGTGGGAGTGCTGCGTCAAGAGCCCCGAGCAGGGCGCCGCTGAAGGCGCACCCTTCATCGCGCAGCACCTGATCGACGCCGCCGACGTGGCCTTTGACGACTTTGCCGGCGGCGAGATGGACGCCGACGCCAACCGCCGGCTGCTGGGCCTGGACTAGTCGCCAGGGTCTGCCCGAAAGGAATCCTCCAATGGACGCGTGGAACCGCAAGCTGCGAATGGGCATGGTCGGCGGCGGCCCCGGTTCGTTCATCGGCCCGGTGCATCGCATGGTCGTCGCCATGGAGCAGCAGGCGGAGATGGTCGCCGGCGTCTTCTCGCGCGACCCCGACCTCAACCGCCAAACCGGCGCCGAGCTCTACCTGGACTCGGGCCGCGTCTACGACTCCTATCAGGAAATGGCCGCCGCCGAGGCGGCCCTGCCGGCCGACGAGCGCATCGACTTCGTCAGCATCGTCACGCCCAACGTCTCCCACTTCGACATCTGCCGCGCCTTCATCGAGGCCGGCATCCACGTCGTCTGCGACAAGCCGATGACCTACACGCTCGAGCAGTCCGAGCAGCTGGTGAAGATTGTGGAGGAGTCCGGCCTGGTCTTCGCCCTCACCCACAACTACACCGGCCACCCGATGGTTCGGCAGGCGCGCGCGCTGTTCCGCTCGGGTCAGATGGGCAAGGTACGCAAGGTCATCGTCGAGTACCTGCAGGACTTCCTGGCCACGCCGCACGAAAAGCTCGGCATGCGCCAGGCCGAGTGGCGGCTCGACCCTGCCCGGTCCGGCATTGGCGCCACCATCGGCGACATCGGCACTCACGCCTTCAATCTGCTCGAGTACGTCACCGGCGAACGCGTCAGCGAAATGTGCGTGGACCTCAGCACGTTCCTGCCCGACCGCACGCTGGACGAAGACGTCAACGCCCTGCTGCGCCTGGAGGGCGGCGGCAAGGGCCTCTTGACCGCCAGCCAGATCGCCACCGGCGAGGAAAACGGCATCACCCTGCGCGTCTACGCCGAGCACGGCGCGATTCGCTGGGGGCAAGAGAACCCGAACTACCTGGACGTCTGGCGCCTGGGCGAGCCGCGCCAGACCTTCAGCCGCGCCCAGGGCTACCTGGACGAGCACGCCTCCGCCGCCGGCCGCATCCCGCCCGGCCACCCCGAGGGCTACCTCGAAGCCTTCGCCCAGATCTACGTCGGCGCCCTCACCGCCATCCGCCGCCACCTCGACGGCGACCCGATGCCGACCGAGGAATACGACTTCCCCACGGCGTACGACGGCCTGAGGGGGATGCAATTCATCTACCGCGCTGTGGAGTCGTCGCAGAACGGCGCGAGCTGGGTATCGCTCTAGGTAATTCGTGCTTCGGGCCAAGCTGATAACCGGAGCCTGGGCACCGTGAGGACGGCCGCTCGATCGATGACGGCTGACGCTCCTTAGAGATTCGTGAGGATGTCGCCCTCAATCCGCTGAAACTGCCGTTCCAGCGTCTCCTCATCCAACTCGATCCCCAGCCCCGGCCGCTCCGGCACCGTCACGTAGCCATCAACCGGCAACACCGGATCGATTACCAGGTCGTCCATCAGCCGGTTGTTGATCAGTTGGTGTTCCAGTGTGTAGCGGTTTGGGATTGCGGCCACGAAGTGGGCGGTGGCGGCGAAGGAGATGCCCGTCGTCCAGCTATGCGGGATGCACAGCTTTCCGCGCGCCTCCAGCCAGCGGGCGAAGCGGCGGGCCTGGTCCAGGCCGACCCAGGTGACGTCCAGGTTGACGATGTCCACCGCATCGCGGTCGATCAGGCGACGCACGACGCGGGGATCGAAGGTGGTTTCGCAGCCTGAGATCGTCATGCCGGATTCTTCCCGCAGCCGGCGGTAGACAGTGACGCTGTCGGCGTCGGTGGCCTCGGCGGTGATGCCGCGGTAGGAGGCGTCGTCCTCGCCCCGCATGATCGGGTCTTCGAACCAGCGGAAGTCCAGTTCGCGGAGCCCGCGGGCCAGTTCCAAGACCTGGTCCGCCTCGTCAGGGCTGAAGCGCATGTTGGCGTCGAGCATCAGCTCGAAGTCGGGACCGACGGCGTCGCGCAGGCGTCCCAGGAGGTCCAGGAAGCGGGCCGGCGTGACGTTGGAGCGGTCCCAGGAGGTTCCGATGCGCAGCTTCATGGCGGTATAGCCGTCCGCCTGGTGCTCCAGGGCTTCTTCGATCAGCTGGTCGGGCCGGTCGAACCACGCCCAGCTCACGCCGCCGCTGGCGTAGCACCGCAGGCGCGGTTCGGCCAGTCCTTCCGTGTCGAGCAGCCGGTAGACCGGCGTATCGGTGGCCTTGCCGATGATGTCCCAGCACGCCACGTTGACTGCGGCCAGGGCCAGGTTGGTGTCGAGGTCAGATCCAAACACCGTGAGCTTGTCCGCGTCGAAGGGGCTGCGACCCAACAGCCGGGGGCGCACGACGTCGTGCACCGCCCGCACCCGCGTATCGATGTCCGACCAGGGCATGATTTCGCCCAGGCCACTGATGCCCTCGTCGGTATGCACGCGCAGCACGATGGCGTTGAAGTGCATGGCCAGCGGCTCGCGCTGGCCGCGACCGCCGGCGTACCAGCGGTCGGCCTCGGGGAAGGGGGAGCTGCAGACGAAGGTCTCGATGTTGGTTATTGGCATGTAGGCGGGCGCCTTCCTAGAGCCGGAACTCGCGCCCGAGCGGATCGCGGCCCTGCGCCCGCTGCCACGCCTCGAACTCGGCCAGCACCTCGGCGTTGGGCGGATAGTGCGTGTGCAGGCTGCCGCGCCCCGCGCTGATTTCTTCGCGGATCCAGACTTCCAGCTCCTCGTGGGTGGAGGCTTCCGCGATGACTTCGTCCACGGCGTGCGGCGGTATGACGACGACTCCGTCCCCGTCGCCCAGCACGATGTCGCCGGGCATGACGGCGACTTCGGCGATTTGCACGGGTTCCTGGCTGCCCACGGACATCAGCCGGCGGTCGATGCCCTGGCCGTGCACGCCGCGGGCGTAGAGCGGCAGGCCGACCTCGCGTATGGCCGTGATGTCGCGACAGACGCCGTCAATGACGATGCCGAGGCCACCGCGCGCCTGGACGCGGCGGGTGAAGATGTCGCCGACGACGGCGGCTTCCAGGCAGCCGCGCGCGTCGATGACCATGATTTCGCCGGGCTCGATCGACTCCAGGGCGCTGCGGTGGGGTGAGCTCTCGAGGTCGGCGTACTGCGCCTTCACCAAGTCCTCGCGCTTCTGGATGAACCGCACGGTGCGCGCGCGGCCCACCATGCGCCCGCCCTCCGGTGGTGCAAGCGGATTGATTCCCGTCGCGTACGCAAAGTCGAACCCCAGCTTGCCCAGGGCTGCGGTGACCGTCGGCGTCGCCAGGTCGGCCAACGCGTCCAGCGTGGCCTGGTCTACGGATGCGTCGCTCGAACCTGCAAAGTCAGCCATGCGCGGGAGATCCAAAGCGCGTATGGCCCCGATTGTGCGCGTTCGGCGGCCCAAACGCACGAACCGTGGTGAGCGCGAGTCGCGCACTCGAATCACCTGGCGCGTAGGATGCGAGCAGCAAGCATTCATTGAGCTCTTCGGGAGCGCGCCCCATGGCAGACCCCATCCGCATAACCGTCTGGAACGAATTCCGGCACGAAAAGCGCAACCCCGCTATCGCGGCCATCTATCCCGACGGCATCCACGGCGCCATCGCGGAGCCGCTGGCGCAGCACGATGACCTGGCGGTCCGCACCGCCACCCTGGACGAGCCGGAACACGGGCTCACAGACGACGTGCTGGCCGCCACCGACGTCCTCACCTGGTGGGGCCACACGGCTCACGGCGAGGTGGACGACGCCATCGTCGAGCGCCTTCGCAAGCGTGTCTGGGAGGGCATGGGCCTGGTGGTGTTGCACTCTGGTCACCTGTCAAAGATCTTCTCGTCGCTCATGGGCACCAGTTGCTGGCTGAAGTGGCGCGAGGCGGACGAACGCGAACGCATCTGGGTGGTCGACCCGTCCCATCCGATCGCGGCCGGCCTGGGTGAGTATTTCGAGATTCCGCAGTGCGAGATGTACGGCGAGCACTTCGACATCCCGCCGCCCGACGAGCTGGTCTTCATCAGCTGGTTCCAGGGTGGCGAGGTCTTCCGCAGCGGCTGCACCTTCCGCCGCGGCAACGGCAAGATCTTCTACTTCCGGCCCGGACACGAGACACTGCCGATTTACCATCAGGCCGAGGTCCAGCACGTCATCGCCAACGCGGTGCGCTGGTGCGCACAACCACGTGGGGTTTATCCGCAATACGGAAACTACATGCCGCGTGAGGCGCTTGAGGGCTATACCGGCCCGGACTTCAGCGGACACCCCGACGACGTGGCGGCCAGGGGCTAGACCTCGTCCCGCGTCCAGTCGAAGACGACTCGCGCATCCGTCCGATCGCATCTCGGCGCGCACCATCAAGCTTTCGACGTAGGATGCGGCGTGGCTGACGTGGGGAGAGCGATCCAATGGTGCAGGGCTATCCGGGACAGGCGGGCATCTGGTTTCAGGGCGATCCCGAGGTCATCAAGGACTATCTCGAATTCAACCCCGTCGGCATCGTCACCAACACCCTTGTGCTGGACGGTCTCGTCGACACCTACGGCCCCATGCTGGGTGTGATCGAGCGCTACCTGGAACTCGACAACGACGGCCCCGTGGTGGTGGAGGTGGACGGCGACACCACCGAGGACATCGTCAACGCGTCAGCGCCGTTCCAGGCGTTGTCCGAGCGCGTGGTAATGAAGATTCCCAGCACCTCCAAGGGCTTCCGCGCCATCGCCCGCATGAAGGCCAACGGCCGCGAGTCCATGGTCACCACCCTGTTCTCGGCCAGCCAGGCCGTCGCGGCCGTGCAAGTGGGTGCCACCTACATCGCGCCGTTCGTCGGCCCGCTCATCGACTCCGGCGCCGACGCCCGCGCCATCGTGAGCGACATCGTGCAGGTCGTGCGCGGTCGTGCCAACCAGCCCTACGTCCTCGGCGGCATCATCCGCAATTGGATCGCCGCCGATGTGGCCTTGCGGGCCGGTTGCGACGGCGTCGTGGTGTTTCCCCACCACTTCGAGGAGATGATGATTCACGCCGGCACGTCCGAATGGAACGCCACGTTCCGCGGCCACTGGGACAGCATGGTGGCGAAGGGCGCGCTGGATGGTGTGATCGACGCCTGACCCTAGGCCCGTCGATCCGCGCGTGGTGGCGCCGGCCTCCCGCCGCCCAAACCTGATCGTTCCAGATCGAATTGCCCCTCGCACCGCCTTAGTGCATACTCGCTAGCCGTGTGCCGGTGACAGCTACGCGGCTAAGTGGAGGAACCTATGGGGCGGTTTCGGAAATATCTGAGGCTAGGGCTGATTGTCGTGGCCCTGGCGCTAGCAATCGCCGCAATCGCGGCCTGCGGCGAAGAAGAAGAGGCGGACACGACCGTCGTCAACCGTCTCGCCGCCGTCAAGGAACGCGGCACCCTCATCTGTGCCAGCCGTAACGACGTACCGGGCTACGGCTCGCTGGACGCCGCCGGCCGCAACGTCGGCTTTGACATCGACCTCTGCCGCGCCGTCGCCACGGCCGTACTGGGCGACCCCGAAGCGATCCAGATCAACTACATCACCGCCGCTGAGCGTGGCCCGACCATCCAGTCCGGTGAAGTAGACCTCCTGGTTCGCACGGTCACGTGGACAACCTCCCGCGACGCGCAGTGGGGCAACTACGTCCACACGACCTTCTATGACGGGCAGGGCTTCATGGTTCCGAGAAACCTGGGCGTTTCCTCGGCCCTGGAGTTGGGCGGCGCCGCGGTCTGTGTGACCTCTGGTACCACCACCGAACTGAACATGGCCGACTTCTTCCGTCAGAACAACCTGGAATACAACCCCCAGGTGTTCGAGGACACGGATGTCGTGCTTGAGGCCTACCAGGAAGGCCAATGCGACGTCTTCACCAACGACCGCTCACAGTTGGCCGCGCTCCGCAGCGCCCTGCCGAACCCCCAGGACCACGTGATCCTTCCGGAGACCATCTCCGAAGAGCCGCTGGGTCCGGTCGTTCCGCACGGTGACGAGCAGTGGTTCGACATCGTCAAGACGGTCGTCTCCGGTCTGATTTACGCCGAGGCGTACGGCATTACCAGCGCGAATTACGCGCAGGTGGCCGCCGGCGACAACGTCAAGGCCAAGCGCCTGCTCGGTACCGAAGGCAGCTTCGGCCAGGAAACCCTGGGCCTGAGCGAGACCTTCATGCAGGACGTGCTCCGGGCCGTGGGCAACTACGGCGAGATCTATGACCGCAACCTGGGTCCGGGCGGCATTGACCTGCCGCGCGAAGGTGGTCGCAATGCACTCTGGGCCAACGCCCCGTGCACCGACTGCCCCAAGGGTGGTCAGATCTACGCACCGCCGCTGCGCTAATCGCGGCAACCGGCGAGCCTGCTCGCCGTGGTGTGTGTGTTTTACACAACTCCGAGCCCACGAGACGTAGAAGAAAGGGGGGTTGCGGGGGGGGGGGGTATAAAAAAATGAGTGGGG
>VXPS01000089.1 GCA_009839425.1 Chloroflexota bacterium | reverse complement strand
CTCCGGCGTCGCCCCCTGGAACATCCTCGCCGTCACCTTCACCAACAAGGCCGCCAACGAGATGCGCGAGCGCATCGTCGACCTGGTCGGCCGCATGGCCGCCGGCGTCCACGTCGGCACCTTCCACGGTCAGGCCCTCCGCATCCTCCGGCGCGACATCCACCACCTCGGCCGCGAGCCCGAGTTCACCATCTACGACGCCGACGACCAACTCCGCCTCGTCAAGCAGGCCATGGGCGACGTCGGCATCGGCCTCACCACCATCAGCCCCGTCGCCATCCGCAACGCCATCTCCCGCGCCAAGGACGAACTCGCCGATCCCTTCGTCTACGCTGAGCGTTCCGAGGGCTACTTCGAGGAAGCCGTCGCGCAGGTCTACCACCGCTACCAGCGCTTGCTCGACAGCGCCAACGGCGTCGACTTCGGCGACATGATCGCCTTCTGCGTCCGCCTCTTCCGCGAGTTCCCCGAGCTGCGCGCCTTCTACCAGGACCGCTACCGTTTCATCCTGGTCGACGAATACCAGGACACCAACCGCGCCCAGTACGAGTTTGTCCGCCAGCTCGCCGAGGGCCGCGGCAACGTCTGCGTGGTCGGCGACGACGATCAGAGCATCTACACCTGGCGTGGCGCCGACATCCGCAACATCCTTGACTTCGAAGCCCAGTTCGCCGACGCCCGGGTCATCCGCCTGGAACGCAACTACCGGTCGTCGGGCCACATCCTGGCTTCCGCCAACGCCGTGATTTCCAGGGTCGCCAACCGCGCCGAAAAGACCCTCTGGACCGAGCGTGACGACGGCAAGCAGCCCGAAATCATCGAGGCCTTCGACGAAGACGACGAAGCTCGCCAGGTCGGCAACTTGATCCGCGAACTGCGCGGCGACGGCATTTCCATGCACGACATCGCCATCATCTACCGCACCAACGCCCAGTCGCGGCCTCTTGAGGAGTGGTTCGTCCGCCAGGGGCTGCCGTACCAGTTGGTCGGCGCCACCGAGTTCTACGGACGTCGCGAAGTGCGCGACGTGCTGGCCTATCTTCGATCCATCGCCAACCCGCGCGACCTGGTCAGCTTCGAGCGCATCGCCAACACCCCGCGCCGCGGCATCGGCGCCAAGACCCTCCAGGTCCTCCGCGAGTGGGCCGAGCACACCAGCCGCTCGTCGGGCGAATTGACGCGCCTGCTGGCCGCCGACGCCGACTCGGGCGAACCAATGCAGTCCATGGTCGACAACCCGCTGCCAACTCGCGCCACTCGCGCCCTGATCGAACTCGGTCGGCTCTTGCGCCGTCTGGACACCCTGGCCGACGAGGTACCTGTCGGCGGCCTCGTCAACGCCGTCGTGCGCGAGTCCGGCTACGACGAGGTCCTGGACAACGACCCCGACAGCCCCGAGGAGCGCTGGGAGAACGTCGTCGAGCTTCAAACTGCCGCCTCCAAGTACGACGGCCTCGGCCCGCGCGAGAGCCTGTCCCGCTATCTCAGCGAAGCCGCCCTGGTTTCCGAAGTGGACAATCTGGCCACCGGTGGCGACGCCGTGACCTTGCTCACGGCGCACTCAGCCAAGGGCCTCGAATTCGGCGTCGTCATCCTGGTCGGTCTCGAGGAAGAACTCTTTCCCCACGCCCGCAGCTACGACGAGCCCGCCCAGATGGACGAGGAGCGCCGCCTGGCCTACGTGGCGCTCACCCGCGCCAAGGACCGCCTGTTCCTCACCTACACCCGCCACCGCTCCGGCTGGGGCGCCCCCGTGCGATTTCCGTCACGCTTCCTGCAGGACATCCCGCCCGAGCGCCTCACCTATCGACGTCGCCTCGATGCCCGGCCAGGCGTGCCGAGCCCAGGCCTGGACATTGACGAGGACGACCAGCCGCAACCGCCGGCGGAGCGCACCTACCACGACGGCCAACGCGTTCGTCACCCTGTCTTCGGCGAGGGCCTCATCGTCGCCGGTCAGATCACCAACTTCGACGAGGAAGTCACCGTCATGTTCGAGGGCGACGTCGGTCTCAAGAAGCTCGCCGTCAGCTACGCCAAGCTTGAGGCCGTGACCTGACCGGCGCAACCGCCCGCTGGGCCTTCGTCTTTGACTTCGACGGCACCATCTCCCCCAACGACATGGGTCACGTCATCTTCGACGCCTTCGCCGACCCCACCTGGCGCGACATCGACGACGAATGGATTCGCGGCGAAATCCCCACCAGCGAACGCGCCCGCCGCCAGTTCGCCCTTGTCAGCGCCCGCGAACCGGAGTTCCTTCGGCTCATCGACCAGCACGCCGTCGATCCAGCCTTCCCAGCGCTGGTCTTCGACCTCAGGAAGCACGGCATTCCGGCGCAGGTCGTCAGCGACGGTTTCGATGCCTACGTGAAGCCAATGCTCGTCCGAGCGGGCCTGTCCGACCTGCCGTTTCAATCCAACCGCCTCTACTTTCAGAACGGCTCGATCAAGCTCGAATTCCCCCACGAACGCCCCGGCCACGACCCCCGCGGCGGCTGGAAGGCTGGCCCGGTGCAGTCTCTCCAGGCCCAGGGCTGGAGCGTGGCTTACGCCGGCGACGGCATGAGCGACTGGGCCGCCGCCCGCGCGGCCGATTTGCTGTTCGCCCGCTCCCAGCTGGCGAACCGCTGCAAACAAGACCGCATTCCCTACCATGCCTTCGACGACATGCGCGATGTCCACCACTGGGTGCGCGCCCATCTGCTGCCCGCGGGTAAGTCCACATGACGTTTCGCGAACTGGCCGAAGTGTTCGAACGCATTGACGCAGTCTCCGGCCGCAACGCCATGATCGAGATCCTGGCCGAGCTTTACCAGCGCGTCACCCCCGAGGAAGCCGCCCAGGTCACCTACCTGATGCAAGGCCGCCTGGTCCCTAAGTTCGTCGACCTCGAATTCGGCATGGCCAGCCGCCTGCTGCTGCGCTCGATCGCCGAGGCGTTCGAGGCCGAGGCCGACGAAGTTCAAGCCGTTTTCCGGGAGGCAGGCGACCTTGGACTTGCCGCCGAAGCCCTGACTCCATCCGAAGCAATCGCTGCTATACCGCCGCCTCCTAGGGGATGGGGATTGACGAGAAGCGGACAGCCCGGCCGGATAGCCCAACCGCTTCGCTTTGGCCAGGGCCGGATCTACTGGCACACCGCAGTCGGCAATCCGTCCTGGTGGGCGCGTCGACAGCGCGAGCTGGCCCAGGACTGGGCCCGAGATGTCTCGGTCGGCGGTGTCTTTGCACGTTTGCGCGAGGTTGCCGAGGCCGAGGGCGCCGAGTCCCAGGAACGCAAGGTTGCTGGCATCGCCAGCCTGCTTCGCGATCTGGATCCCCGCTCCAACCGCTACCTGCCGCGCATTCCCGTCGGCCGCCTGCGCCTGGGCATCGGCGACCCGACCTTCATGGACGCCCTCTCATTCGCCCGCGTGGGCGATAAGTCCCATCGCAAGGCCATCGAGCGCGCCTACAACCTGACCTGCGACCTTGGTCAAACCGCCCGCGACTACCTGCGGGGCGGCGCAGACGCCATGGCCCGCGCCCGAGTCCGGGTCGGCAATCCAGTCCGCATGGCCCAGGCCGCCCGCATGTCCAGCGGGCAGGAAATCGTCGACAAGATCGGCTCGGCCGCGGTCGAACCGAAGCTCGATGGCTTCCGTGTCCAGATCCATCGCGACGGCGACCAGGTCCGCATTTACAGCCGCAATCTCGAGGACATGTCCCGGATGTTCCCGGACGTGTCGCAGGCCGCCCGCGCTGGCCTGAAAAAGCCCCAGGTCATCATCGAGGGTGAGGCCATGGGCGTGAACCCGGAGACCGGCGAGTTCCTTCCCTTCCAGGTCACCACCTCGCGCCGCCGACGCCACGGCATCGAGGCGGCAGCTAAGGAGATTCCGCTCCATGTCCACGCCTTCGACCTGCTCTACGACGGCGACAACGTGATCGAACTGCCCTTCACCGAGCGCCGGCGCCGGCTCGAAGAGATCGTGGACAACGAAGGCGAAGACCTCCAGGTCTCGGAGTGCATCGTCACCGACGATCCGGAAGCAATAGACGTCTTCTTCAACGAACAGGTACACGCTGGATTCGAAGGCGTCATGGCCAAGCGCCTTGACTCCGTCTACCAGGCCGGCCAGCGCAACTTCAACTGGATCAAGTACAAGGCCAGCTACTCCTCGGCCCTGACCGACACGCTGGACTGCGTGCTGATCGGCTACTGGCGCGGCCAGGGCAAGCGCACGCCGTGGGGTATCGGCGCGCTACTGAGTGCCGTCTGGGACGCCGACGAACAGGTCTTCAAGTCCATCGCCCGCATCGGCACCGGCTACTCCGATGAAGAGTGGGTGCGCATCCGCGAGAAGCTGGACGAGATCGCCGTGTCCGACCGTCCCACCAACGTCCTTTCGGATGTCGTGCCGGATGTCTGGGCCAGCCCCGAAATCGTGGTCGAGGTCCTGGCTGACGAACTGACCCGCAGCCCCATGCACGTCGCCGGCCGCACCGACGACGAACTAGGTCTGGCCCTGCGTTTCCCGCGGGTCATCGGCTTCGTCCGCGAGGACAAGGCTCCCGCCGACGCCACCACGGTGGCCGAGGTCCGCGACCTGTTTGCCCGCCAGGGCGGATCGAGCTAGGCGGCGAACGGCCCCCGCGCCAGCGCCGCCGTCCGCGCGATCAGGTCGCTCAAGCGCAGCGTCCCGATCCCGCTGACAATCGTCTCAACCCGGTCGTGAAAGTGCTCGGTCCACTCCGCCGGCACAACCTCCGCACCCTTCGTCGCCCCAAGGATCGATCCGGCCGTAGCGCCGTTGCAGTCGGTGTCCTCGCCGCACTCCACCGCAATCCCAACCGTCGCCGCAAAGTCCCCGCGCCCGTACGCCAACCCCAGCACCACAAAGCACGCGTTGTTGATCGTGTGCACGAAGTTGTAATGCCCATAGGCCTCGTCAACCCGCTCCCAGGCGTCCTGCCAGTCGGCGTACTCCTCGCTCCAGGCCAACGTGTTGGTCAACGCCTCGTGCAACCGGCTCTTTGCCGGAATCTGATCCATCCCGGCCCGCACCGCCTCCAGCGGATCGTCCAGGCTGAACGCAGCAGCGATAGTGGCCGCCGCCCACATCTCCCCGTAGATCCCGTTCTTAACGTGCGACAGAGCCGCATCCCGATACGCCAGCGCCGCCGCGTCTTCCGGCCGGCCCGGATACACCCAGCCCAACACGTCGGCCCGAATCTGGGCGCCAATCCACTCGCGATACGGATTCCGAGTCGTCGCGGCCTCGCTGGACGGGAGTCCCAGGACGAGGTTGCGGTAAGCAGCCCGCTCAGCCGTATACACGCGCCAGTACGGCAGCATCTCCAGCCAAGACTGCCCGAAGTCGGCCGTCGTCACGCCGGGGCCGTAGGTCTCCAGGATCTCCAGCGCCAGGATGCAGTAGTCGATGTCGTCGTCGCGCGGAACCCCATCGATCCGACCCTGCGCCGAGTACACCGCCGACGGGTGCCAGGCTCGACCTGTCGGATTGGGTTCCAGGTACGGCACATAGAACCGCAGGTCGCCAATATCGGCCGCGTCCAGCAGCTCGCGAATCTCGGCCCGCGACCAGCCCTCCACCGGCTTCCCCAATGTGCAGCCGGCGCAGCGCCCAATCCAGGCGCCGCGCAAGCGCCGTTCGTAGTCGGAGTCTTCGGCCTTGGGGACGGGTCGTTGCGCGGGCCGTGCGGCCTGAATCCCGGCCAGGTCGCTGGGTTCGTCGTACTGAAAGCCCTCCCGCACGGGAATCCCGTCAAGTCGAGCCAGGAAGGACTCCACCGTGGCCGCGTCCATCGACAGCACGTCTGATGCGACAACTTCGTCCGTGATGTCCTCGACCTCGCAGCCTTCCTCGTCGAGTTGAACCAACTCGTCTACCAGCGTCTTGCGCAGGTTGACGGCAGGATCGTCCGGTCGCCGCCGCCGGTATTGCTCCTGCAACTGCCGGTCGACTCGTTCACGAAGCTCCAGGATTCCCATCAGCGGTGTCCTCCATCTCTACAGCCAGAAGTGTTCCGAGCCGCCAGGTCGGCATCCATTCTCAGGGTCGATTGCGCCGGCGCAGATGTCGAGTGACAGCGCCGACCTGATCGACCAACCAGGGCGGAGTCCTCTCGTGGGCCAGAATCTCGTCCGCAGTCATCCAGTTGATTCCGTCGACTTCGCCAGGATCGACGATCCGTGGCTCTCCCGCTTTGTAGTTCCCAAGGAAAAGCACGTCTACGACCGGTGTCCCATCAACCAGATTGAAGGCCGTGCTCCGCACGTACTCGATCTCCTCCGAAATCGAAATACCGGTCTCCTCCAAGACCTCACGACGAACAGTGGATTCGAGAACACTATCGGGCTCATCCCCCGAGTCCACTTTGCCGCCGGGAAACCCCAGTACTCCGGAGGCGTGCTTGACGGCGGCGCCCCTGGTAATCACCAGGAACTTGCCGTCGCGAAGAACAGCACACTGCGTGTTCACAACAAATCTCACGGGAATACCTGCGGTCAGCGTCCCACCTGGGAATCGGGCTTCTGCACGCCACGGCGCTCAATCTGACCAGACTCTCCGCGGTGATTCGCAACTCCAATCAACCCGCACCTCCAGCCACGCTTCTCGCCGGACTGGCTGCCACCTGGCCGCTGCCTGTCCGGCCGGGGATCCATCGAAGCGCCACCAGCACGGCGACCTGCGCCACCGCCATCAGCATGAACGCCACATTGAGACCGGCGGCGTCGCCCACGAAGCCCGTCAGCGGGTTGCCGATCACCGGAGCACCGAACGCCACGCTGAGCACGATGCCGGTCACGACGCCCATGCGATTAGGAGCCATCCGTTGCATCAGCAGAACCGTCGGGGTGAAGCCGGCCCCGATCAGCGCACCAACGGCAGCCGCCATCACGTATGACGCCGGACCAATCGGCAGCAGCGCGAACGCCGCGATGAAGGGAATGAGCAGTGCCGATGAGACGCCTATCAAGCGCCGTGTGCCCAGGCGCTCGGCCAGAACGCCGCCGCCAAACGCGCCGGCCGCGTGAAAGCCGAAGTAGAGGGACAGCAGGGAACCGTACAAGAGCGGGTCAGGCTCTCCCGGCGAGACGAAGAAGGGGATGTATGTGTTGAGGCTTGCGTACGCCCAACCTCGGACAAATGCAATGACCAGGATGGCGGCAAAGACGGCGCGGGTCGCATCTGGCATGGAAAAATTGCCGCGGCTTGCTGCCTGCCGCGTGCTGGAAAACCCGCGCAGTCCGAACGGAAGCAGCGCGGCTATCAGCAGCGCCGGGGCTGCCATCAGCGGCATCCACTCCAGGCCGCTGGCCGCCAGGACGAGTCCGGCCGCCAGGGGTGCGGCAAAAAAGCCCAGGTGCCCGCCCAGGAAGAATGTCGCCACACTCGGGCCCTTGTTTTGGCGGGCGGCCTCGTTGGCAATGGCGCCACCCTGGGGGTGATACCCGCCCACCGCTACGCCGGTAATCCCGAGCAGGAGCAACAACACAGCGAACGACGGCGCGCGCGGCACCAACGCCATGAGCGCCGCCATCACTGCGATTGTTCCGACGGCCAGCCATCGGCGTCCGAACCGATCGCCGAGGTACCCGAGGGGCGGTTGCGAGAGCGACGAGGTGAGCGCCCAGACTCCCGTAGCAATACCGATGAGCCCGTAGGAGTCCACGCCCAACTGAAGTGCCAGGAACGGATACATCATGTTGGGCAGATTCGCCGTGAAGTCCACCGCAAAGTGGCCCAGGGCCACCGTGGCCACCCAACGCCGGCCGGAGTCGAACCAGGAAATCTGTCGGCCTTCTCCCGTAAGCGCAGCGGCGGGCGCGCCCCAGGGCGATGTTACATTCGAGAGCCGCGCGCGCCGCGCCCCTGCGGCGCTTTCTCGCATGAACTCGGAGCCGCTGCCGCATGTCCGCCACTGAGCACAAGTGGGTCTACCTGTTCCGCGAGGGCGCTGAGTCCATGCGCAATCTCCTGGGCGGCAAAGGCGCCGGTTCCGCCGAAATGACTCGTGCCGGCATCCCCGTGCCGCCGGGCTTCACGATCACGACCGAGGCATGTCTCGCCTACTACGAAGACGGCCGCAAATTCCCGGCCGGCATGCAGCAGCAGATCGATCGCGCGCTGTACGAAGTCGAGATGCAGACCGGCAAGCGCTTCGGCGACCCAACGAATCCGCTCCTGGTATCTGTGCGATCGGGCGCCCGCGTGTCCATGCCCGGAATGATGGACACCGTGCTGAACCTCGGACTTAACGCCCAGACGCTCGAGGGTCTGACGACTCTCACGGGCGACGCGCGCTTCAGCCGCGACTCCTACCGGCGCTTCGTACAGGGCTTCGGCTCGATCGTTCTGGGTCTCGACAGTCGTGCCTTCGAAGACATCATTCACGAGCACAAGGAGCGCCTCGGGAAGTCCGAAGACCCCGAACTGACCGCGGCCGAGTGGGAGTCGGTGACCGGCGACTTCAAGAACCTCATTTTCGAGGAAACCGGCCAGCGATTCCCGGAGGACCCGCACGAGCAACTGGAACGCGCAATCCGGGCCGTCTTCGACTCCTGGCATGGCCGCCGGGCAGTGGACTACCGAAACTTCCATCGCCTGCCGCACGACTGGGGCACGGCCTGCAACGTGCAGACCATGGTCTTCGGGAATATGGGCGAGCGCTCGGGCACCGGCGTGGCGTTCACCCGAGACCCCAACGACGGCAAACCCGAGCTCTTCGGCGAGTACTGGCCGCCAGGACGAGTCCGGCCGCCAGGGGTGCGGCAAAAAAGCCCAGGTGCCCGCCCAGGAAGAATGTCGCCACACTCGGGCCCTTGTTTTGGCGGGCGGCCTCGTTGGCAATGGCGCCACCCTGGGGGTGATACCCGCCCACCGCTACGCCGGTAATCCCGAGCAGGAGCAACAACACAGCGAACGACGGCGCGCGCGGCACCAACGCCATGAGCGCCGCCATCACTGCGATTGTTCCGACGGCCAGCCATCGGCGTCCGAACCGATCGCCGAGGTACCCGAGGGGCGGTTGCGAGAGCGACGAGGTGAGCGCCCAGACTCCCGTAGCAATACCGATGAGCCCGTAGGAGTCCACGCCCAACTGAAGTGCCAGGAACGGATACATCATGTTGGGCAGATTCGCCGTGAAGTCCACCGCAAAGTGGCCCAGGGCCACCGTGGCCACCCAACGCCGGCCGGAGTCGAACCAGGAAATCTGTCGGCCTTCTCCCGTAAGCGCAGCGGCGGGCGCGCCCCAGGGCGATGTTACATTCGAGAGCCGCGCGCGCCGCGCCCCTGCGGCGCTTTCTCGCATGAACTCGGAGCCGCTGCCGCATGTCCGCCACTGAGCACAAGTGGGTCTACCTGTTCCGCGAGGGCGCTGAGTCCATGCGCAATCTCCTGGGCGGCAAAGGCGCCGGTTCCGCCGAAATGACTCGTGCCGGCATCCCCGTGCCGCCGGGCTTCACGATCACGACCGAGGCATGTCTCGCCTACTACGAAGACGGCCGCAAATTCCCGGCCGGCATGCAGCAGCAGATCGATCGCGCGCTGTACGAAGTCGAGATGCAGACCGGCAAGCGCTTCGGCGACCCAACGAATCCGCTCCTGGTATCTGTGCGATCGGGCGCCCGCGTGTCCATGCCCGGAATGATGGACACCGTGCTGAACCTCGGACTTAACGCCCAGACGCTCGAGGGTCTGACGACTCTCACGGGCGACGCGCGCTTCAGCCGCGACTCCTACCGGCGCTTCGTACAGGGCTTCGGCTCGATCGTTCTGGGTCTCGACAGTCGTGCCTTCGAAGACATCATTCACGAGCACAAGGAGCGCCTCGGGAAGTCCGAAGACCCCGAACTGACCGCGGCCGAGTGGGAGTCGGTGACCGGCGACTTCAAGAACCTCATTTTCGAGGAAACCGGCCAGCGATTCCCGGAGGACCCGCACGAGCAACTGGAACGCGCAATCCGGGCCGTCTTCGACTCCTGGCATGGCCGCCGGGCAGTGGACTACCGAAACTTCCATCGCCTGCCGCACGACTGGGGCACGGCCTGCAACGTGCAGACCATGGTCTTCGGGAATATGGGCGAGCGCTCGGGCACCGGCGTGGCGTTCACCCGAGACCCCAACGACGGCAAACCCGAGCTCTTCGGCGAGTACCTGCTCAACGCCCAGGGCGAGGACGTCGTGGCCGGCATCCGCACGCCGGAACAGATCAGCACATTGCGCCAGACGCTGCCCGAGGTCTACGGCGAGTTCCAGGCGTACGCACATGCCCTCGAGGCCCACTACGCCGAAATGCAGGACCTCGAGTTCACCATCGAAGACGGCCGCCTCTTCATGCTGCAGACACGCGCCGGCAAGCGCAGCCCGGCGGCCGCCGTACGCATTGCCGTGGACATGGTCCACGAGGGCAAGATCGACCGCGAGACCGCCGTTCGCCGCGTCGAGGCCGAGCAGGTCAGCGCCCTGCTGCACCCGCGCATCGACGCGTCAACTCCAGTGGACCCAATTGCCCGTGGCCTCAATGCGTCCCCGGGCGCCGCGACCGGCGAAGTGGCGTTTACCGCCGACGATGCCGCCGCGCTGGCCGAGGAGGGCCGGCCGGTCATCCTGGTTCGGCCCGAAACATCGCCCGACGACTTTCACGGCATGGCCGCCTCACAGGCCATTCTGACGTCGCGCGGCGGCGCCACCAGCCACGCGGCCATCGTGGCTCGTCAGCTTGGGCTGCCGGCAGTTGTCGGCTGCGAAGTTCTCGAAATCGACATTGAGGCCGGCGAGTTCCGGGTCGGTGGCGAGGTGGTTGCGGCAGGCGAAACGCTCACGATCGACGGCACCCTCGGCAACGTGATCCGCGGCGAAGTGCCGCTCATCCCCGGCGAGATGACGCAGGAACTCCATGAGTTGCTCAGTTGGGCCGACGAAATCCGCCGGCTCCAGGTCTGGGGGAATGCCGACACGCCCGAAGAAGCCGAATTGGCGCGCTCGTACGGTGCGCAAGGCATTGGCCTCTGCCGCACTGAGCACATGTTCCGCGAGGGCGACCGCCTGCCCATCGTGCAGGACATGATCCTGGCCGAATCCGAGGCGGAGCGCCGACGCGCGCTGGACCGGTTGCTGCCCATCCAGCGAGAGGATTTCGTCGGCATCCTGCGCGCCATGCATGGCTTGCCGGTCATCATCCGCCTGCTCGATCCGCCACTGCACGAATTCCTTAGCGGCGTTGAGGACGAGCTGACTGGCCTGGAGCAAAACGGCGCGTCGGAAGACGAACTCGCCCTTGCCCGTCGCAAGGTGGCGCGCGCTGCCGAACTCCACGAATTCAACCCCATGCTGGGTTTGCGCGGCTGCCGCCTCGGTCTGGTCTATCCCGAGGTTTACGAGATGCAGGTCCAGGCCATCGTGGAGGCCGCGCTGCAACTCAAGGCCGAGGCCGTGCGCGTCCTGCCGGAAATCATGATTCCGCTCATCGGGCACATATCCGAACTCACGACCATCGAGTCCCGCCTGCGCGCGACTGCCGAGCACGTGCAGCAGCGGGTCGGCGACCGGATCGACTACAAGTTTGGAACCATGCTGGAAGTGCCGAGGGCCTGCCTCACCGCGACCGAAATCGCCGGAGTCGCCGAGTTCTTCAGCTTCGGCACCAATGACCTCACGCAGACGACCTTCGGCATCAGCCGCGATGACGCCGAAGGTCGTTTCCTGCTCAAGTACGTGGAAGACGGCATCCTCGTCGACAACCCCTTCGGCGTGCTTGACCGCGACGGCGTTGGTTCCCTGATGCGCACCGCCACCGAGCAGGGCCGCGCCGTCCGCGCTGACATCGAAGTCGGGATCTGCGGCGAGCACGGCGGCGACCCGTCTTCGATTGATTTCTGCGAGTCGCTGGGTCTGGATTACGTCAGCGCCTCCCCGTTCCGCGTACCGGTGGCCCGCATCGCAGCCGCGCACGCCCGCCTGGAGCAGGGCTTCCGCGACCGGTAGCTCGCACCGAGGTATAGGCCGAGCCGCCAGATGACAAATCTCGTCGTAAGGCGGCATCCAGCGGCGCAAGTGTTTCTGTCGCGAGCGCAGGGCTTCCTTGCTAGACGCGAGGCCGAGAATGTGCTCATGCTCGGGGTGGCGTCCAGCGCGACGGAGGCCGAGCACGCGCTGACCGTGGATCGCGGCGGAGTTTGCGTTATGGCGGCGCTGCAATCCGGGGCGAATTTGATCCTGTCTCGCGGGCAGCCGGCTGCTATTGAAGCGCTGGTCAAGCAGTTGAGCGCGGACACGTCCTCACTTCCCGGAGTTATCGGTCCAGCCAGAACTACGGAGAGCTTTCTGGAGAGCTGGCATGCGCGGACGGGTCACGAGACGCGTTTCCAAATGCATTCGCGGGTCCACGAGCTGACCGAGGTCATCCCACTCAGACGACCGCCTGGTGTATTCAGACGGGCTGCCATGTCCGACGTTGAATCCCTGGCTGGGTGGGCCGATGCCCTGAACGTTTAACTACGGTCCGAGGACCCGGCACCTGGCGAACAGAGCGTGAGAAGGCGCATCGGCCTGGGGCGCATGTACGTCTGGGACAACGGGGGACCCGTGTCGATGGCCGCCTGCGATGGGCCCACCCCGCGCGGCATCAGGATCAACTTCGTTTACACCCCGCCGGAACATCGAGCCCGCGGGTACGCCTCGGCCTGCGTCGCGGACCTGAGTCAGCTGCTGCTCGACGACGGTCGCGACTTCTGCGCGCTGTTCACGGACCTGGCGAATCCGGTTTCCAACCGGCTGTACGCGCGCCTGGGCTACCGGCCGATCTGTGACTTCGACGAGTACATCTTCGTGCCGTAGCACTCGCAGCTCGGACAGTCTCGCGCGCTCGTAACGCGACATTCTCGGCTTCAAACCTGTTCGGCGCGGCGCATCGAATGGTGGCTTAAGCTCGGCTTGAGATGGCGACGCCGGTAGAGGAAGTCAAGGCCCGGCTGGACGCGGTCGAGTACATCGGCCGAGACGTTCGGTTGCAGCGCGCCGGCCGTAACTGGAAGGGCTTGTGCCCCTTCCACAGCGAGAAAACGCCCTCCTTCTTCGTGTTTCCCGACCGCGGCAGCTACAAGTGCTTCGGCTGCGGCGAGGGCGGCGATCTGCTCACCTACGTCATGCGTCGCAACCGGATTGAATTCCCCGACGCCTTGGGCGAACTTGCCCGCGAAGCCGGCATCGAGATCCAGCGCGGACCGGCCGACCCCGAACGGCGCGGGCGGCAGGCCGCGATGCTTGGTCTTCTGGCCGAGGCCCAGAAGTTCCTGCACCGGCAACTCCTGGAGTCGCCGGCCGCCGAGGAAGCACGGGTCTACGTGCGGACGCGAGGGCTGGCCGACAAGACAGTCGCGCAATTCGGACTGGGCTACGCCAGCGCGCACGGCTCGCCGCTCCTGGCCCACCTGCGCAGACTTGACTTCAAAGACGACGCCATTGAAGCCGCCGGCCTGGCCCGCTCCGATGAGCGCGGAGTCCGCGACTACCTGTTCGACCGCCTGATCTTTCCCATCTGGAATCGCTCCGGCGCCGTTGTCGGCTTCGGCGGCCGCACCCTTCGCGACATCGAGCCGAAATACCTGAACACCCGCGATTCCGAGGTCTTTACCAAGGGCCACCTTCTCTACGGCTACCACCTGGGCCGTGACGCCATTCGCGAGGAGCGCACGGCGGTCATCGTCGAGGGTTACATGGACGTGATCGCCGCGCACGAAGCCGGCTTCACCAACACCGTGGCCTCCATGGGCACGTCCCTCACCCCCCAGCAGGCCCGCATGCTCACCACCTCCGGCGCGTCGCGCGTGGTCATCGCCCTGGATGCCGACGCCGCCGGCGCGGCGGCTGCTCGCCGTGGATTGGACGTTGTTCGTGAGGCAGGCGACTACGAGTCGGGCACCACGGTCGACGTCCGTGGCCTAGTCCGGCACGAGGACCGCCTGACGACGGACATTGGGATCGCTGAGCTGCCGGTTGGCGACGATCCGGACTCGCTGGTTCGCTCGAGGCCGCAGCGCTGGCGCGACCTCATCGCCAACCCAACGCCGCTGGCTGACTTTGCCTTTCGCTGGGCCGGCGGGCAGCACGACTTGGGCAGTTTGAGCGGTCGGCGTGCGGCAATGCGTGAACTCTTGCCGATCGTTTCCGAGATAGGCGATGCCGTGGTTCGCGCTCACTACTTCGGCCGATTGTCCGAGTTGAGCGGCGTGCCAGTTGATGAACTGCGGCGAATGGCAGCGCGCGACGGCCGGTGCGGCGCACCCCGAGCGGCGGCTCGCAGCACCCGGGAAACCGCTGCGGCGGCTCCGATGCTGATGGACCGGCTGGAAGAGGGCCTCTTGCGTTGCGTCGCGAGAGCTGGCGCGCGGGACGCTGAGCTCATCAGTCGACTCGATCCGGCGCTGCTAACGGATCCCGCAGCGCGGCACATCCTGGCACGCATCGTGGCCCAGGCTCGCGAGCACCACGATCTCGACTGGGAACGAATAAGCGCGTCCCTCGACCCTACGTCGCAGCAGCGTCTGACCGCCGTTCTGGAAGGCGCGGCGGAGGCTCCCGGCAGCGACGCATCCCTGGGCGTGGAACTGCAATTTGCGACGCTCCGCCTGCGCGAGCGACGGCTGAATGCGGAACTTGAGGAGACCCGGCTCGCGGCTGACGGTGACGCCGCCGAGCCCATCGCTGCCCGGCGTCAGGAACTGATCAGCGAGATGGACAGCGTCCATCGCGCCAAGCTGGAACTGATAGGCGCGCGCAGCTTGGTCGCCGGTTAGCGACGTCCTGGGCCCAGTCGGTCTGCCAGAATCGTCGTCTTGGCGCTATGCCCCGTTCAGCGCCTGGTCCAGGGCCGCGGCCAGGTCCGACTTCGGGCGGAATCCGACAATACGTCCGACTTCCGCCCCGTCATTGAACACCAGCAGCGTGGGAATGCCGCGTATGCCAAATTGCCCGGGCGTCATTGGGTTGGCGTCAACGTCCACCTTTGCAAAGGCGACCCGGCCGTCGTATTCCTCGGCCAGTTCGTCCACGATCGGGGCGATCATCTTGCAGGGACCGCACCACTCGGCCCAGAAGTCCACCAGGACCGGCGTGGAGGCTTCGAGAACCTTGGACTGGAAATCGCTGTCGCCGACCGCTTCGGGCGCTGCCATCGGAACTCCTCGGAGAACTACCAGACGTTCTGATTCGAGCGTAGGCAGGCCAGTCCCTGAAGTCAACGGAAGTCCCTCGCAGTGACTTCCCCTCGGTTCTCGGCTGTCATCCTGGCCGGTGGACAGAGCCGGCGCATGGGGCGTGACAAGCGTGCGCTGCCCTGGATACCAACGCCAGGTGGTTCGCCACAGACGCTCCTCGGGCACGTGGTGGCCACCGTCGCGCGGCTTACCGACGACATCGTGCTGGTGGCCAACGATGACCCGGGGGTAACGGGCGCGCGCGTTGTCGGCGACCTGTACCCGCGCTCCGGGAGCCTGGGCGGAATCTACAGCGGACTTGCCGCCGCGGCTCATGACCTCGCGTTCGTTGCGGCGGCCGACATGCCATTTCTCAACCCGATGCTCATTCTCGACCTTGCGCGGCGGGCATCTCGCGTGGACGCGGTGGTACCCGTGATCGGCGGCCGGCCCGAGCCGCTGCACACGGTCTACCGAAAGCCCGTATTGGCGCCAGCCCGCCGGCAGATTGAGCGCCGCAAACTGAAGATTGCGCTCGTATTTGACGCCGTGTCGACCGTCAGAGTTCCCGAGGCTGACTTGCGCATGCTTGATCCGGATCTTCGGTCGTTCTGGAATCTCAATACGCCGGAGGAATACCAGCGCGCGTTGGCCTTGGCCGGAGACCACGGAGCCGAGGGCGCCTAAACTGGCGGAACTCGATCCGCGGACCGATCTCCAATCGACCTCGACCTGACATCGTTTCGACTTCGCATCCACGACGCGGCTGCGCGACCGCTCCGCGTCAACCGCGATGAGTCCGGCTCACTCGTCGAAATCCTGCGCACGGACTGGTCGGATGTATACGAGCACGAAGCGCGGCCATTCGCGCAGACCTACTTCTCCACCACACCCGCGGGGTTAGCTCGTGACGAGGACGAGTGGCACGTTCATCAGCACCAGGAAGATCGGTTCGTGGTGGCGGCCGGCGACATCATCCTGGCCCTGTGGGACGGTCGTGAGGGATCGCCGACCGCCGGCACGCTGGACCTGCTGCCCATGGGTCAGTCCCAGCCGGACAACGCGCAATTCACGGTGCTCATCCCCAGGCTCGTCCACCACGGCTTCATGGTGGCGGGCGATCGTCCCGCAATCCTTCTGAACTCGCCGACCAGGCTCTACAACCCCAGCGACGAAGGCCGCGACCCGTTCAGCGAGGTGGGGGCGACCTTTGACGACGGCCAGCCGTTCAGTTGGGCGGCCGTCCGCGAAATCCTGCGCGGCTAGGGGTAGATTCCCCGAAGCCGGGTGGCCTCGGCCACTCGTCCAACCGCAATCTGGTAGGCCGCCTCACGCAGGTTGACGCCGCGGTCTTGCGCCAAATCCCAGACCTCCTGCGCGGCGCGCCCCATGTGGTCGGCGAGCAGCCTGTAGATCTCGTCGCGGCTCCAGAAGAAGTGCTGCATGCCCTGCACCCACTCGTAGTAGGACACCGTGACGCCACCGGCATTTGCCAGGATGTCCGGAACGACCACCACCCCACGGTCGTTCAGCAGGGCGTCGGCCTCCGGCGTGACCGGACCGTTGGCGCCTTCGACAATCATGCTTGCCCGTACGTCCGCCGCGTTGCCCACGTGAATCTGGCCTTCGATGGCGGCAGGCGCCAGCACGTTGACGTCAAGCGCCAGAAGCTCGGCGTTCGAGATGTGCTCGGCTTCGCAGTAGTCGGCCAGCCAGCCGCTATCCGCAACGTGCTTGTACACCCGCGAGGCATCGAGACCGGTTGGGTTGTAGACGCCGCCGCTGCTGTCGCTGATCGCGACGATCGTGAAACCGGCCTCGCTGAAGAGTTGCAAGGCATTCAGTCCGACGTTGCCGGCGCCCTGGATGGCGACGGTTCCCGATACTGGACGACCCAGCCGCTCCAACATGGCCTGGGTTGCTACCAGCAGTCCCCTGGAGGTGGCCCTCTCCCGGCCTTCAGATCCGCCAATGGCCACCGGCTTGCCCGTGACCACTGCGGGAACCGAGTAGCCCACGTGCATGGAGTAGGTGTCCATGATCCAGGCCATCACCTGCATGTTGGTGCCCATGTCGGGGGCCGGAATGTCGCTGTCGGGCCCCATCAGCGGAATGATCTCCGTGGCGTAGCGGCGGGTGAGATTCTCAAGTTCGTGACGGCTCAGCGTGCGCGGATCGACGGTTACGCCGCCCTTGGCGCCGCCGTAGGGCAGGTTCATCACGGCGCACTTCCAGGTCATCCACATGGCCAGGGCGCGCACCTCGTCCAGGTCGGCGCTGGGGTGGTAGCGGATGCCGCCCTTGGCAGGGCCGCGCGTGACGTTGTGCTGGACGCGGTAGCCGGTGAAGCAGGTGATTGAGCCGTCGTCCATCTCGACCGGGAAATTCACCGTGAGTTCGCGCTTGGGACAGCGCAGGACCTCACGAAGGTTGGGATCCAGTTCGATCTGGTCGGCCGCCTGGTCAAATTGGGCGAGGGCAGCGGCGTATGGTCCTTCGGGTGGCGCTGGTGCCGAGTTCATTTCGTGTTCACTGCGTGTCGGGTCATGTTCAAGTTCGAGCGCAGGTGGTCTGCTTCATCCTAATCTGCGGCTCGATGAGGCGTCGCGCCAGGGCTTTTGCCAGCGCATGAGGGTAAATTCGGGGATGCGGTACCAGTCTTCGAAGCGGGGGTTGTGGCGGAGGGTGTCGGTGGGTGGGACGGGTTCTAGGAAGTTGCGCAGGATGAGGTTGGCGGCGAGGTAGGCGTGCATGTAGGCGCTGAGGGGGCGGTGCCAGTTGACGACCTGGTGGCCGCGCCAGTTGAGGGTGATGGGACGCTCGTCGACATATTGGTCGACGGGGCGGAAGAGGCGGCGGCCGTCGGCGTCGCGTTCCCAGCCGGGGGAAGCGGTGATGAAGCCGAGGTTGGCGGCGACGAGGTGTCCGCCGGGCTTGAGGACGCGGGCGGCCTCGGCAATGGCAGAGCGAAAGTCAGGAACGTCGACCCAGACGACGTAGCTGACGACGGTATCGATGGTGGACGAGGCGATGGGCAGCGCGCTCGCGGGGGACCTGACGATGGCAGCTTCGCCGGCGGATCGGTGTCGAGCGGCCTGGACCATTGGCCAAAAGAGGTCGAGCGCGATGGTGCGGGCGCCACGCTCGGCGAGCATGCGGCTGAAACGGCCTTCGCCGGCGCCAACGTCGAGGATGAGCTGTCCGTCGACGTTTCCGCATTCCTCCAGCATGACGTCGTCGAGGAGCATGGTCCGGCTGGAGTCGCCTTCGTCGACGAAGCGGATGTACTCGGCGGCGAAGTTTCGCCAGCCGCTAGGATCGTCTTCGTCGGGCATAGTCCACGGGATGAACAAAGGGAGGGCATTGTGCATGAGTTGCAGCGTCCATTGGACCCTTGCGGCAGCACGAACGACGTTTCGCCGATGCCGACGGCGCTCGCCTCGCCGCTTTTGCCGTGGAGCACCTAGGCTCGTAGCGTCCAGACAAGCCAGCGCGTTTAGGTCTGAGTCCGATGGCTGAGTTTCCAGTTGTTGATGCCACTGGGTCGCCGTATGAGGTAGGGCGGGTGCATGGGGCGGCCGTGGCGGGGATGGTTCGGGCGGAGGTTGAGGCGCGGCTTGGCGGACAGGATCGGGATGTGGCGTTTCGGTATGTGGCGGATGTTCAAGCTTTTGTGAAGGACTGGGCGCCGCACTTGCTGGATGAGGTGCGTGGGATTGCGGACGGGGCGGGGATCGATCAACGGGCGGCGTTGTGGTTGCAGTGGGGGACGGCGGCGCCGGATGTACGGCCTGAGGAGTGCACCTCCTTTGCGGTGGGGCCGGAGTTTACGGGCGACGGGACGGTGTATGCGGGGCTGCGGAGGGCACCGGGCCCGGGCGCGATGGAGATGAGGTGCGGCGTCCGGTAACGGCATCCCGGACGGCCGCCATT
>VXPS01000033.1 GCA_009839425.1 Chloroflexota bacterium | reverse complement strand
CCCGGGCGCGCCCGCGCCGCCACCAACCACCCGATCTCCCCGGACTACACCCAGCGGGCGACCACACACACCCACGACTGCGCCGTCGACGCCGGCGGCTGACATGCGCATCCTGGTCACCGGCGCGACCGGGAACCTCGGTCCCTTCGTCATCCAAGCGCTGCGCCACGACGGCCACGAAGTACGGGCCCTGGTTCGCGAGTCCAGCGACCGCGCCTGGCTCAACGCCAACCGCGTTGAATCGATCGAAGGCGACATCCTGCAGCCGGACTCGCTGGGCGCGGCGGTGGACGGCATGGCCGCCGTCATCCACCTGGCCGGTCTGCACGACTCCTGGGCCCCGCAATCGCAGGACTTCTTCGAACTCAACGTGGACGGCGCCTGCAACGTGCGGGACGCCGCCCGGGCCGCCGGCGTCCACCGCCTGGTCTTTGTCAGCAGCGGATCGACCATCGGCGAAGAGGAAGACAAGGTGGGCACGGAGGACACCGAGCGGCGCGACTACGCGCTCAGCGACTACGAACGGTCCAAGGTCGAGGCCGAGGCCGCCCTGTTGGAGGACGGATCGCCGCTCGACGTGGTGATCGTGAACCCTGCCACCGTCTATGGGCCGGGTGACGCCTCGGGCACGGGCCAGGCCCTCATCGGCGCGCTGAGCGGACGGCTGGGCGTGTCGGTGGACGTGCCCGTGGCCTGGGTCTACGTCAAGGACGTGGCGAGCGGGATCGCGTCGGCGTTGGTGCGCGGACGGCCGGGTGAGCGCTACATCCTGGCCAGCCACAACCTGTCGCGCCTGGCCTTCCTGCAGCGCGCGGTCGAACTGGCCGACCTTGAGTACCAGATCAAGCCGGCCTCGCCGCTGGCCTGGCAGGCCTTCGGCCTGATCTACAGCCTGCCGGCCTGGATCAAGCGCCAGCGCCCGGTGATCTCGCGAGCCGCCGTTCAGATTGCCCTGCACGGCAGCCAGCTTGATGGGTCCAAAGCCGAGCGCGACCTTGGCCTGAACTACACGCCGTTGGACGACGGACTGAACGCCACGCTGGACTGGCTGCACGAGGCCGAGCTGGTGGACCTCCCCGAGGAAGGCGACGATGAACCAGACGACGAACCTGCCGAGCGAAGCTGAGGTCGAGGCCGACACCCGGGACTATTACCGGGCGCGCGCGCCGGAGTTCGAACAGTGGATCCTGCGCGAGGGCCGCTACGCGCACGGCGACGAGGCTGACGCCGCCTGGCACCACGAGATGGCGGAACTGCAACGGTTCGTGGGAACTCTGACTGACGGAAGCGTCTTCGAAGTCGCCGCGGGCACCGGCTGGTGGACGCGGCTGCTGGCCCAGCGCAACCGCGTGGTCGCCTCGGACTATGCGCCCGAAATGCTTGAGGAGGCCCGTCGGCGCGACGGGGCCCACGTGCCGCTGGGCCGCTGCCGGGCCGACGCCTACCGGCTGCCGGCCGCGGACGGCGCCTGGGACGCTTGCATGTTCGGCTTCTGGCTGAGCCACGTCCCGGTGCCGCGCTCGGCCGAATTCATCCGTGAGGCGGCTCGCATCGTGCGGCCGGGCGGATGGATCGTGCTGGTGGACTCGCGGCAGGCGAAACTTTCGGGCGCGTCCGACCAGAACACCGCCGGCGACCGCGTGCAGCGGCAGCACCGGCGCCTGAACGACGGCCGCGAGTACACGATCTGGAAGATCTACTGGTCGCCGGAAGAGCTGCGATCGCTGCTCGGCCTCGTCTGCACCGAGGTCGAGGTCATCGAGACCGACCAGTTCTTCATCGGCGCCCGCGGCCTCGTTAGCGGCCCGGCCTGACGGGCAGAGGCTTCAGGGCAAAGCCGGAGGCACCCTTAAGTTGAGGGAGTGCCCGCCGAGCCGAGGTGGCCTTCAATCCGAGCCACGCGTTCTTCTACCCGGCCCATGCGGTCCGATAGTGCGTCCACGCGGCTCCCAAGCGACCGAATGTCCTCACGCATGTCGCGCCAAAGCGCGAGGATCAACCCCCCGAGCCCAAGCAAAATGGCTACTGCGGCGCCAATGATGGCGACAAGTATCGGGATGAGTTCTGCGTTCACGGTGTATCCACTCCAACCGTGGCCGCCCAATCGTTTCGGGTGTCCGCCTAAGACCAGGTACGGCGGCGGGCCGCCTCGACCTCAAGCTTGAGCACCCGTGTCCTGATGGTACTCGAACGCGGGCGCTACAGCAGTTGAACTATCAGATTCGCGGCGGAAAGGAGCGCAGAGACCACCACGGTGAGCAGCAGGCCCATGATCCAGACTTTGAGGTTGGCGACGTCGGCCTTGGTTGCCAGGTGGTCGAAGCCGCCCTCAAGCCGGCTCACACGCTCTTCGACCGTGGCCATGGTCCCTCCTTCCCACGATTCCTACTCGTGGGCGCCTGCACCTGATCAAAGGGCAGGCGAATGTTTCACGTGAAACATCGGGCTCTGACCGCCCGCAGAGGCACCTATTCCTGGCACAAGTCTATACGCGCGCTAATTGCTCAATTTCGTCCAGCAGCGCGAAGTCCTTTTCGGTTACGCCGCCTTCGCTGTGGGTGGACAAGGTGAAGGTGATGCGCCGGTAGTTGATGAACATGTCGGGGTGGTGGTCGGCCGCCTCGGCCGCAGGCGCCACGGCGTTGACCAGGTTCACCACGGCCATGAAATCTTCGAGCTCGAACTTTTTGACCAGGGCGCCATTGTCGTGACTCCAGCCGGATCGCTGGACCAGGCGCGCCTGGATGTCCTCGTCCGCCAGTAGTGCCATAAGAATCTCCCTGTTGAAGGCTGGCGTTTCCGCCTGTGAGCGAGCGGTCGCCCCTATAATCTGCGCCTCGTAGGCGCAGCTTTCCAGTCCCGGCCCTGCGAGCCACCCTTTTTCGAAGCAGGTAGTCATGCGTGCACTAATCACGGGCGCCGCGGGCATGTACGGGTTCAACCTGACACGGCGGCTGCTGCGAGCGGTCCCCGGCGCTTCGGTGGTGGCGGTGGACGACTTCTCGCGCCATTTCCCGGGCGGCGAGCCGCTGACGCCGGAGATCGAGGCCGGACGAGCGATCGAGATCGTGCGCCGCGACTTCGCCGACCTCACGACCGATGAACTGAACGGCTGGGCCCCGGATGTGATCGTGCATTTCGCCGCCCGGATTTCCGTGCCGGAGTCCATGGAGCGACCGCACGCCTATTTCGCCAACAACGAGGTTGGCACGTTCCGGTTCGCCCACGCGATCGCCGACATGACGCGTCCGCCGCTGCTGATCTACGCATCTTCGCCCGAGGTGTACGGTCCGCCGATGCGGGTGCCGATGGACGAAGACCATCCGCTGCGGCCGGTCACGGTCTACGCCGTAAGCAAGGCCGCGTGCGAGATGCACTGCCTGGCGTTGAACCGCTGGTGGGGTCACCCGGTGGTGGTGATTCGCAACTTCAACACGTTTGGCCCGCACCAGAACATCCAGGGGTACCCGGCCGTCACCGTGGCCTTTGCCCGCCGGGCGCTGCGAGGCGAGCCGCTGCCGCTGGAGAACGGCGGCCGTCAGACGCGGGACTTCATGTTCATCGACGACGCGGTGGACGCTTACGCGCGCGTCATTGCGCGGGGCGCCGAGCTGGCCGGCTCCGTGTTCAATATCGGCACGGGGCGTGAGACGTCGATCCGCGACGTGGCGCGAACCGTGCTGGCGGTCACCGGGTCGGACAGCGAGATCGTGGAAACGCCGGGCCGGCGCACCGATCTGCCCGCCCTGCGCGCCGACGCTACTCGGATTCGCGAGGCGACCGGCTGGGAGCCGCAGACGCCGTTCGAGGAAGGGATGCGGCGCACGGTGGACTGGCTGCGCGCGGTGGACGCATGAGCGCGCTCGTCACCGGCGGCGCCGGGTTCATCGGTCGTCACGTCGTGGGCGAACTCCTGGATCGCGGCGTGGCGGTGCGCGCGCTGGACGATCTCTCGCGCGCCCGGCCCGGATCGTTGGAGGCGTTCACCGGGCGGCCCGGTTACCTGGGGCTGACGCAGGGCGACGTGACCGATCCGGCGGCACTGCGGGATGGACTGATGGGCGTCGACACGGTCTTCCACCTGGCGGCTTCCGTGGACGTTGGCGCCAGCGTGCACGGCCCCGTCCAGGCGATTCGCGCCAACGTGCTGGGCACGCTCAACGTGCTGGACGCGGCGCGGGCGGCCAACCTGCGCCTGGTGCTGGTCAGCACCTGCCACGTCTACGCATCGGCCGACGGTCCACTTGACGAACGGGCAGCCACCGCTCCGGCCTCGCCGTACGCGGCATCCAAGCTGGCGGCCGACGATCTGGCCGCCGGTTATCGGCGGGCCTTCAGCCTGCGCCAAACCATCGTGCGGCCCTTCAACGTCTACGGCCCCTGGCAGCGGGGCGACCTGGAAGGCGGCGTGGTCGCGCGCTTTCTGCAGACTTCGCTGGCCGGCCGGACGCTGGCGGTGCATGGCGACGGAGCGCAGACGCGCGACTTCCTGTTTGTGGAAGACGCCGCTTCCGGCATTGTGGACGCGGCGGCGGAGACGGCCGTCGGGCGCACGCTCAACCTGGCGACCGGGCGCGAAACCAGCATTCGCGAGCTGGCGGCGCTGATTGACGGTGGCGCCGGTCGCGTCCGCCAGGTGCCACATCCGCACCCGCAGGCGGAAGTGGAGCGCTACCTTGGAAACGCGGCGCGCGCCCGCGAGTTGCTGGACTGGCGCCCACGCGTGGCCTTGCCGGAGGGCCTGGCACGCACCCGCGCCTGGTTCAGCGAACTGGCCGAGCGCTGAGAAGCAGCGGCCCAAGGCTGCGCCGCCCCGTAACAGACGCATATCCACCGGCGTTCAGAGAGCGCCAGGACCACCGTTGCCGTGCTATTGGACGCTGAGCCAAGCGAAGAGCAACTGAATGAGGTCATCCGCCGCGCCGCCACGCTGGACCGCGAGGCCTTCGGGGAACTCTATCGACTCTATGTCGACCGGATTCACCGGTACATCGCGTACCAGGTGAGCGACCGGGTGCTAGCCGAGGACCTGGCCAACCAGGTCTTCCTGCGTGCCATGCAGGCCATCGGACGCTATCAGCACCGCTCGATTCCCGAATTCAACGGGTGGATCTACCGCATTGCCAAGAACGTCGTGGTGGACAACTGGCGGGCTACTCGCAGCACCGTGTCGCTGGACGAGGCACTGGTGGCCGACCGAGGCGAAACGCTGGACGCGCATTTCGAGTCGCTGGCGCGCCGCGAGGAGCTACAAGAGGCGATGCAGTCGCTGACCGAAGACCAGCGGCAGGTGCTGAGTTACCGGTTCGCCCTGGACATGAGCCACCGCGAGATCGCCCAGATCATGAACCGTAACGAACCAGCCATCCGCGCGTTGCAATTCAGGGCGGTTGCCGCCCTTCGCAAAGTCATGGCCGAGGACGCCAGGTGAGCACGGACATCGAGACGGCATTCCATACGTCGCTCGACCGCCTGCTGCGCGGTGAGGCGACCCTCGATGCCTGCGTCGCGGCATATCCCGAACACGAAGAGCGGCTGCGCGACATGCTGGTCGTGGCGCTCGATTTGCAGGCCCTCACTCCGTTGCCGCTGGACCGACAGGCCGTGGAGCGCGGGGCGCGCCTGATTGACGACGAGTTGCGGCACCTCCGCGCGCGGCTCGATCAGCAGCCTGAGCCGGCCAGTGCCTGGGAGCGCCTGACCTGGTGGTTCCCGCGCTTCATGCCGGTGCGCATGGCGGGTCTGGCCGCGGCCTTCGCGATCGCGTTGATCGCTTACGGCGGTGTGACGCTGGCGGCGGTCAACAGCGGTCCCGATAGCGCCCTCTACGGCTACCGACTCACGCTGGAAGAACTGCGAATCGGGTTCGCCCCCGATGCGGAGAAGGCGTACCTCTACCTGGATACCGCCGAACAGCGCTTGCGCGAGATCGAATCGGCGGCAGGCGTCGGGGACACCGTCGCCGTGGCCCGCGCCAGCACCGCCTACCAGGAGGTCGTGCGCAAGGGCGTGGACGTACTGGGCGTGGTGGCCCGCGATACGCAGCCGGGCGCCGAGCGCACCGAGGACGTGGCCGCCAACTACCGCCGCCGGCTGGCCGAGCACGACACGAGGTTTAACTCGCTCACGCACTCGGCCCCCGAGGCCGAGCGCGCTCCCATCACGCGTGCTCGGTCGCAGGCGCAGGCCGGTCTGCAGGATGTGCATAGTGGCCCGATTCTGAGAGCGGCGCCCACCGCGACTCCGGATCCAGGCCTTACGCCCACCGTGTCTGCGCCGGCACCCACGGCGGCACCGGCGCCAGTGCCCAGTCCCAGCCCCACGCCGACCGCAACACCGGCGCCACCGGTTTCCCCAACGCCGGCCGCCGTGTCGGCAGCGCCCACGCCACAGGCCACGCCCGAGGCAACGCCGACCGCCACGCCGGCGCCGGCCATCGACGTCACGGGTAGCGCCGTGGTGGTGACGGGCGAGCTGAACGCCGTGACGGAGGCGGCATTGGTCGTGGCGGGCATCTCAATTGCGAGGGGCGCCGTGGCGGCGGTGGACGCAACGCCCCTTGCGGCGCGCGTGCGGGCCGAGGCCCTGGTCGACGCCGACGGCAGCCTGAAGCTGGTTGGACTGTCGGTAATCGAGCCGGCCGCTGCTGTCTCACAGACCTCAACGGACAGCCAGCCCACGCCAGCGCCCGAGGCCTCGCCCAGCCCTGAACCGACACCGGTTGACGGCACACCGCCGCCAGAGCCAACGGCAACCGCAACCCCGGAGCCGTCGCCCAGCCCCGAGCCCACGGCGAGCGAAAGCACGCCGGTGCCAGACGCCTCGCCAACGCCGACCGCGGCTGACGGCGAACCGACAGCCACGCCGGAGGCGGTTCCCACCCAGGCGATAACGCCAGGGGAAGGGGCGCCGACGCCGGAGGCCACACCGACGCCCACCGCAGCGGAAGGCGAGCCGACCGCAACCCCGGAGGCCACGCCTCCAGCAGAGCCCACGCCGACCGAATCGCCGCAAGCTCCAGCCAACGTCTCGCCGACGCCAACCGTGGCAGAGGGGACGCCGAGCCCGACGCCCGAGGCGACCCCCAGCCCGGAGGCGACTCCAGCGGACTCCACATCGCCGCCTGCGGATGAATCGCAGGCAACGCCGGAGCCATCGGTGACGCCGACCCCCGAGTCGACGCCCACCCCGGACACGCCGCCCGCCGATGCCACGTCGACTCCAACGCCGGCCGAGAGCACGCCGACCGCGACACCTGAAGCGACGCCAAGCCCTGAGCCAACTCCCATTGAGACCGCACCGCCAGCGGACACCACGCCGCCGCCGGAAGTTTCACCGACCCCCACCCCGGTAACCACGGAGACACCGACGCCTACGGCTGAGCCCGAGCCGCCGAGTGTCCCGGCGCCTCCCACCCTGCAAGGAATCCTGGTGTCCATCGACTCCTTCAGCGTGCGCGCCGGCGGTATCGTGTTCAGTCGGCCGTTTGACATCCCGCTCGTGCTGCGCGGGCCGATGGCGCCGGGCGAGGTCGTCGTGGTGACGTTCGAGGCGCTCCGCGCGGCCTCGTCCTACGTGCTGGTGGCGCGCGAGGTCGCGCCCGTCCATCCGCCCGACGGCCCGATCGCGACGCGCTGGCAGGGCTTTGTGGACGAACGGGCGGAGGACGCGCTGACGCTCAACGGCGTTCGTGTCCTGGTACTACCCGAGGCCCGCGAGGACGACGTGTGGGCCAGTCTGGAGGCAGGCGACCTGGTTGAGATCGAACTCAGCGATGCCGTGGCCGGTGAGCCGGTGGCCGCCGCGCTGCGAGTGCTGGGGTCAAGCGCCGCGCAGTCGTTCAGCAACCTGGCGCGGCCGCCGCAGGGCTGACGCCGGCTAGGCCAGCACGATCAAGTGCGGCGGCGCCCACATGCGCCAGCCGGCGCGAGTGGGATCCAGGCCAAAGAGCTGGCGCGGGGTCAGCACCGGCGAGTCCGAGAATCGCGGCGCGTACTTGTTGTGCTGGAAGATCTTGATGCCGCGCCACTGCAGGTGGGGATACGCCTCGGGGTTGGTGATGGCGTTGTACTTGTGAATCTTGGCGTCGGGACTGCCGAAGCCGTCGGCATCCAGCACCAGGTCGACTTCGGGGAAGACTTCCAGGTTCCGCTTGCCATAGACCATTGACCACGAGTCCGACAGCTCATCCACGAACTGGTGGATGATCATGATCTTCTTGTGCGACAGGTTTTCGCTGCGCACGTAGTCGGCCAGGATGCGCTGCGCCTCGTTGATGGCCTGGGCCGACAGCCAGCCGATGGGATGCCCCGGCATGTTCTGACCCGGCTTGGTGGCGAACTCCGGATCGAGCGCAATGTGCACGTTGGGGTAGGCCATGTAGCCCATGTCGATCATGCGGCGCACGAAAAATGACGGCGAGAGACGCCCCATCTGCGCGTCCAGCACGACGGACATCCCGCGCTCCGCCGCCGGCAGGATGTAGTCATTGATCAGGTCCACGCCCGATCCGTCCAGGAAGATCAGGCAGGAGTCGTCCTCGCCGTGGCAGGGGCGCGCGAGCGCGTAGATCAGATGCGGCGCGATCGTTACCGGAGCCTGGGCCAACTCCTCGGTGGCCTGGACCCAGGGCGCGATGCTCCGCTCAAGTTCATCAAACGAATTCAGATCGCCGAGCAGCCCCAGGATCGGGGCCACGCCGAAGCTGCGGCCGTAGACCGTGATAACCGGGGACGACTTGACGATGGATTGCGGCGGCTGTCCGTCCGTGTACGGCGTGACCGGCAGGTCCAACTCGTCCAGGGTCGGCGCGGTTGGGACCGGGAAGGGTGGTTGGGCGTCGGCGATGTCCGGTTGCCCGGATGGGGATGTGGTCGGCTGTGAAGCCGACTCGGCGGCGTGCGCAGCGGTGGCCAGCCCCCCTAGTGCTGTGCCTGCCGTGCCTCCCGCCAGCAGCCTCAGGCTGTGCCTGAGGAAACTTCGACGTCCACGCATGGCTCAGGGCAGTCATAGTACACCGTTCTTTACACAAGTCAACACAAATAATTTCTGTAACTTGCCATGACGCGGCCACGCGAAGTGCAGACCGCATCTCCGTGGCGAGGGTGTTGGCTTGCCGCCGTCAGTCGTAGCTGGTGCTGGTCTCGCGACGGTCGGCGTGGCGTTCCAGGGCCAGGTCGATCAGCCGGTCCAGCAACTCGCGCGAATCGACACCGCTGGCTCGCCACAGCTTCGGGAACTGGCTGATCTCCGTGAATCCGGGGATCGTGTTGATCTCTAACAGCACAACGTCGTATGTCTCGCCGTTGACCAGAAAGTCCACGCGGGCGAAGCCAGCACCGTCGATGGCACGGAAGGCCTCCACCGCCATGCGCCGGATCCGCGTTGCCAGTTCGTCCGGAATGTCAGCCGGAATGCACTCCTGTGACGTGTCGTCCAGGTACTTGGCGTTGTAGTCGTAGAACTCGTTGCCGGGGATGATCTCGCCGCAGACCGAGGCCTCGGGCTCGTCGTTGCCCAGCACGCTCACCTCGATCTCGCGGGCGTTGGGGATGCCGGCCTCCACGATCAGCCGCCGGTCGTACCTGGCGGCAAAGTCCATGGCGGGGCCCAGCTCGTCCGCGTTATGCGCCTTGCTGATTCCGACGCTGCTGCCCAGGTTGCAGGGCTTGGTGAACACCGGATAGCCCAGTTCCACCTCAATCTCGGCGCGGATCGAGTCCGGATCGGCGCGCCAGGCCCGTCGGGTGTAGACACGCGACGGCGCCACCGGAATCCCGTGGGCGTGCAGCACGCGCTTCTGGATCGCTTTGTCCATGCCGACGGCGGAGCCGGTGACGCCGCTGCCCACGTAGGCCACGTCGGCCAGGTCCAGCAGTCCCTGGATCGTCCCGTCCTCGCCGTAGGTGCCGTGCAGCACCGGGAACACCACGTCCAGCGGTGCGTCCAGGGTGCCGGCGGGACGTTCCGGCGTGCGCGTGGGCAGGCTGACCGGCGCCTGGGCGGGCTGGGTGTCGGGCTCGACGGCGCCTTCGAGCAGCGGCATGGGATCGTCGTCCAGCAGCCATTCGCCGGTCTTGGTGATGCCGATCGGCCGGACCTCGTATTTCGTGGGGTCGAGCGACTCCAGCACGAAGCGCGCCGACCGCAGGGACACCTCGTGCTCGCCCGAGCGTCCGCCGAAGAGCACGCCGACTCGCAATTTTCGTTCCGCCATCAGGTCTTCAGCCCGAGACTGGTACTCGTAAACAGCGACTCGAAACGGAAGCCGGCGTCGGCCATAGCCTCGGCAGCGCCTTCCTCACGGTCGACGACCACCAGTACCAGCCGCACATTGGCGCCGATGTCACGCAGGGCAATCGCGGACTCGATGGCCTGGCCGCCGGTAGTCACGACGTCCTCGATCAGCACCACGTTCTCGCCGGCGTGCAGAATCCCCTCGAAGCGGCGCTCGGTGCCGTAGGACTTGGACTCGCCGCGCACCAGCACGCTGGGGTGTCCCGTGGCCAACGAGACCGCTGTGGCCAGCGGCACCGCGCCGAGTTCAGGTCCGGCCACTCGTGCCGTGCCGGGAGGTAACCGCGCCGCCAGCGCCTGCCCGATGTCGCGCAGCAACGAGGGCTCGGTCGTAAAGCGGTACTTGTCCAGGTAGTAGCGGCTGCGCCGGCCGGAACGAAGGACGAAATCGCCTTCCAGGTAGGCCGCCTCAACGATGCGGGAAGCCAGCGAGGCCATGTCGATGCTGGCTAGAGTTTCGGCGCCCACGCATCCAGCGTAGCAGTCCGCGCGGCCGTGGCTTGCGGTGGCTGCCCACACCTGTTCACCATGGCGCGGCAACGGCTGGCCTCTGGGTAGCGAATGCCTGCGGCGCTGATTTTTGGAATCACCGGTTATGCCGGGAGCGCGCTGGCACGCCACCTCGTTGGTCGCGGCTGGACCGTGCGCGGCATCGGGCGCAGCGAGTCGGCTGCAGCTGACCTGGAAAGCCTGGGCGTCGAGGTCGAAATCGCCGACGTGGGCGAGCCGGACGAGCTCAAGGATCTCGGCCGATCCGGCGACCACGCGTTCTACCTGGTCGGCAGTATCAGCGGCCACCCCGACTGGACGGAACGCGTGGGGTTGGACGGCGTCGTGAACGCCGAGGCCGCGCTGGCCGATGCCGGCATCGCCTCGTTTGTGCTGGTGCAGACCATGGCGGCCTACGGGCGAGGCTCGGACGAGACGATTACCGAAGCAACGCCCACGCAGCCGAATTCCCAGCTGGGCCGGATCAGCCTGCTGGCGGAGCAACACTTGCGCAACGCCCTGAACAAACGTGGCTTCCCGGCCCGCTTCGTGCGCGCCGGCACCATCTACGGGCCGGGCCGGCGAACGGTCGAGGCGCTGCGCAACAAGCGGTTACGCATGTTGGGCGGAGGGGAAAACCTCTCCAGCCGCATCCACGTGCAGGACCTGGCGACGGTGCTTGCGGCGGTGGCCGAGCACGGCCGCTCCAGGGAGATCTACCTGGCCGTGGACGACGAGCCCGTGAGCATGGCGGACTACTTCGACCACCTCGCCGACCGGGCCAACGTGCCGGCGCCCGGATCAACGCCCAAGTGGCTGGCGCGGGCCATGATCGGCGGATTCGGGCTGACCTCGAAGCTAACCAAGGGCCACGCCCCCCTGGGCCACAACCTCTATGCGCTGGTGACCGGAAACTACGCCTGTTCCAACGCAAAGATCCGCAACGAGCTTGGCGTCGAGCTGGCCTACCCCACCTATATCGAAGGCGTTGAAACCCTCCTGGCTGATGAGGGCGACCATGACTAGCTCACGCTGCCGGAGCCGCGCGTGACGTTTGAGATCGCCTTTGTGCTGGTGGTCACGGTGGTGGCCCTGCTGCTGCTGGCGCTTGGGCGCTTGTCTCCCGACCTCGTGGCCTTCGGTGTTCTGCTTGTTCTGTTCTTCGCCGGCGTTATTACGCTTGAGCAGTCCCTCAGCGGCTTTTCCAACCAGGCCGTTATTGCCGTCGGCGCCATTCTTGTCATCAGCGCCGGCCTGACCTCCACCGGCGTGGCCGCACACCTTGGCGCCTGGATTCGCCGCGCGGCCGGCAACAGCGAAGTCCGGCTCATTGCCCTCACGATGGCCAGCGTCGCCGTCCTCTCGGCCTTCATGAACTCCGTCGGCGCCTGCGCCGTCTTGTTGCCTGCAGTCGTTGCCGCCGCCCGCGAAATGAACACCCCCGTGTCGCGCGTGCTGATGCCCCTGGCCTACGGGTCCCTGCTTGGCGCCATGCTCACCCTGGTCGGCACCCCCTCCAACATCCTCGCCAGCGGCGTGTTGGAACAGTCCGGCTACGAGCCGTTTGGCCTGTTCGAATTCGCGCCCTTCGGCGCGCTGGCTCTGCTCCTCGGCATCGGCCTCATCCTGCTCACCCGTCGCCGCCTGCTCCCGGTGCGCGGCGGTGGAGCCCAGGCCGCCACGCCCGGCGTCGAGCACCAGGCCTACCGCCTGGACGAGCGGCTCTTCGAGGCCGTGGTCCCCGCCGACAGCCAGCTGGCCGGACAGAGCCTGATGGCCGCCGGCATAGGCGAGGCCTTTGGCATTGCCGTCCTGGCCATCGAGCGCGAGGGCAACATCACCGTCGCGCCCGCACCCGGCGAGGTGCTGCTGGCCGGCGACTACCTGCTGCTGGGCGCCCGCGAGGCCGATATCGACCGACTCCGCCAGGTGCACGCCCTGCAGGTCCAGGATCGCGTGCGCCTCGGCGCCGACGCGCTGCGGGCGGGATCACTCAGCATGACCGAACTGGTCCTCCGCCCGCGCTCGGGACTGGTGGGGCAGACCCTGGAAGACATCGATTTCCGCGACCGGTTTGGATCCACGGTCCTCGGCATCTGGCGCGACGGCGCCCCGCGTAGGACTCGCCTGGCCAAGCTGGCCCTCGAAGGCGGCGACGCCCTGCTGGTCCACGGACCCCCCGTGGCCCTGCGGCAACTGCGCGACACGCCCGACTTCGTCGTCCTCACCGAGGATGCCGAAACTGCGCCGCGCGCCCGCCGCGCGCCCGTGGCGGTGGCCATTCTCCTGCTCTTCGTCCTGGGCCTCATGCTCAACGTGGCGCCGGTGGCGATCATGGGCGTTGCCGCCGCGGCCGTGATGGTCCTGACCGGCTGCGTCACCATGGACGACGCGCGCAGCGCCGTCGAATGGCGCGCCATCCTGCTGATCGCCGCCATGCTGCCCCTGGCGGAAGCCATGCAAACCACCGGCACTGCCGCCTTCCTGGCCGAGCGGTCCACCGAGAGCCTGGGCACGTTCGGCGCCCTGCCCGTCCTCGCCGGCGTGCTCCTGCTGACGTTTTTCTTCACCCACGTCATGGGCAACCACGTCACCGCCGTGCTCATGGCGCCCCTGGCCATCGACGCCGCCGTGCGCATGGGCGCCGACCCGCGCATGTTCGCCCTCGGCGTCGCCCTGGCCGCCACCTCCGGCTTCGCCACCCCCTACGCCCACCCCGGCAACCTGCTCGTCATGGGCCCCGCCAACTACCGCTTCGGCGACTTCGTCCGCATGGGGCTGCCGCTTGGGCTAGTGACGCTGGCCGGGAGCTTCATCCTCCTGTCGCTAATCTTCGGCGTCTGAGCAGGCCCCCGTTCGGTAGCCTTCCCCCAAACACCCGCGACTAACCCTTCCAGGAAAGGCCGGTTCCGGTGGTTCGAATTGCAATGCTCGGCAGCGGCTTCGTCTGCGACTTCTACATGAACGCCCTGCGCTACGTGCCCGATCAGCGCGTGGTCGTCAACTTCTCCAGGACCCAGGCCAAGGCCCAAGACTTCGCGCAGCGCTGGAATGTGCCCGAGTCCACCACCGACATGCAGGCCGCCATCGAGCGCGACGACGTTGACCTGGTGGTGGTCGGTCTGCCCAATTTCGTGCACAAGGACGCCTGCATTGCCGCCGCCGAGGCCGGCAAGGCCGTCGTGTGCACCAAGCCGCTCGGCCGCAACGCCCCCGAGGCCGCCGAGATCCTGCAGGCCGTCCGCCAGCACGGCGTCTTCAACGGCTACCTGGAGACCGAGGCCTTCATGCCCGACGTGCTGCGCGCCAAGCAGGCCGTGGACGACGGCGCCATTGGCAAGGTGCTGATCGTGCGCGCCCGCGAAGCCCACACCGGTTCCCACGCCTCATACGCCTGGGACGCGTCCACCAGCGGCGGCGGGCCGCTGCTGGGCATGGGCGTTCACGCCGTGGCCGCCTGCCGCCTGTTTATCGGCAAGGACGTGATGCCGCAGGAGGTCATGTGCTGGGCCGACACCCTGGAGCACGACGTCCCGTTCGAGGACAACGCCGTGGCCCTGGTCCGCTTCGAGAACCGCTCCCTCGGCCAGATCGAAGCCGGCTGGAGCAACCACGGCGGCATGGACGTCCGCACCGAGATCTACGGCGAGGACGGCCTGATCCACATCGACGCCACCAAGGGCGTCCCCATCAAGGCCTTCAGCCTGCACTCCATGGGCTACGTGCAGGAAAAGGCCGACTCCGACACCGGCTGGACCTTTCCCCAGTCCGACGAAGCCTGGCAATACGGCTATCACGGCCAGATGTACCACTTCGTCCGCTGCCTGGAAGACGGCACGCCGGCCGCCGAGGACTTCGAAGACGGCTACATCTCCAACGCCGTCATCGACGCCGCCTACCGCAGCGCCGAGTCACGGCAGTGGGAACCCGTGGACCTGTCGGGGCTTGAAACGGCGTAGCCCTAGCCCCGGGGATGGCTGCTCGTTATTTGGAGCTTCAGCGTCTGTAGGATTGAGGTATAAGCGCTGGCTAGCCCGTCAGGGCGGCACTTGGGCGGTTGAAGGGACGCAGGGCAATGCACACCGTACGAGCAAAGTTTGCCAACGGCGTGCTCGAACCGTTGGAAGCGCTGGACCTCGATGAAGGGCAGGAGGTCACGGTGTCGATCGACGACCGGACATCGCCCAAGCACTCACGACGAGGCATGCGCGCCGCCGCCGGCGCATGGAAGGGCACCCACGACCCGGAGCGACTGAAGCGCGAGATCTACGCCACGCGCCTCATGACCTCCCGGCCTCGGCCCGACCTGTAAGTCCTTGCGCTATCTCGTCGATACCGACTGGGTCATCGACTACTTCCACGGGGTCGAGCAAGCGGTTCGGCGTCTGAACGAATTCTCCTCAGATGGCGTGGGCCTGAGCGTCATTGCGTTGGCCGAGCTCTACGAGGGCGTGTTCTACTCCTCGAATCCGGAAGGCAATGAGCGGGCGATGCGGGACTTCCTCGAAGACGTTGAGGTGGTCGCGGTCAATGATGGTGTCTGTCGGACCTTTGCGCGCGAGCGGGGCCGGCTGCGGTCAGCCGGTGCTCTGATTAACGACTTTGACCTGCTCATTGGATCCACGGCCCTGCATCACGATCTAACCCTGCTAACCAACAACCGCCGACACTTCGAACGCATGGAAGGCCTGCGAATCGTCTCGCTCTGAGTCTTCAGGCGCCATTCAATCGCTCCGCCCCTGCGGCAGGTCCGAGGCGTGCGGGCCCACGAAGACCATTGAACTGCACAAATTGCAAGTACTACTTGCAATTTGTGCAGTCTGAGGAGGCGACAGCCAAACCGTCTTGCGCCTCAGCGGCTCCCGATGCCTGGCCGAAGCGCCCCGCTAGCTCAGGTCCCTTGCCTCGTCCCCAAACCGGTAGGCGAACACCTGCCCGTAGCTGAGCTCGATGTGCACCCGCACGCGTTCGCCGGCGGCCGCGCCCAGGTTGGGCGAGCCGTTCCAGGTCACCGGATGCTCCACGGAGTCGCCGCGGATCTCGTCGCACTCGTCCAGCGTCAGGCCGGGGATGGGGGTGCCGTTGCTGGTGCGGACCTCCACCTTGGCCCAGCCGTTGCGCACGTTGGCGTTCAGGAACAGGCGGCTGCCGCCCGCCACCACGCGGTCGGTGACGATCCAGCCCGCTTCACGTCCGGCTGACAGGCCGGCAAAGCGGTCCAGCCCCAGCACAAAGGTGCCAATGCCGCCGGTGCGGTAGTTCACCGCGTGCGCCTCTTCGCGGCCGTGGAACCAGAAGCGCATGCGGTCGCCCTCGCGCACCGGCGGGCTGTCCGACATGTTGACCCACGAGTCGTCCCAGCCGCCCTCGGCGCCCAGGTCCACGAACCGCTCCCGCCGGAACGGCCGCTGCCAGTGCAGCCCGTCCAGGCTGCTGGCCAGCGTCACCCACATGCGCTCCACCTCCGTGTCGTACAGGTTCACAAAGGCCAGGTAGCGGTTGCCGTAGACGATTGGCGCGATGTTGTAGAACTCCGTCCCGCGGGTATCGAACGCGTCGTTCCGCAGCACGATTGTGTAGTCCGACCAGTTCGCAAAATCCTGGCTGGTCGCCCTGGCAACGACCCGCTTGTACGGCAGCGGCGGCGCGCCGTTGCCCATGCGGGCGTGGTAGCGCGGCGGCCGCAGGAACAGCCAGTACGCCCCGCTGACCGGGTCCTTGATGGCCGAATGCCGGTCGCCGGCCTGCGCGTAGATCGGCTCCGGGTGCTGGGTCCAGCTGATGCCGTCTGGACTGAACAGCGCGTAGAGCCCGTTGCCCTGGTCGCCGTGAAACGAGTGATATACGGGAATCTTGTAGCGCCGTTGCGGCCCGCCCACGTCGTCCACGATCAGCCCGTGCGACTCCATGGCCCGGCAGCCCGGAATCAGCGAGGGCCGGTGGAAAATATTGTTGTTGCTGTTGCCGCCGAACTCGATCTGGCCCAGGTTGGGCTTGTTCCAATTGATGCCGTCGTCCGACTCGGCATAGTTCAGCAGCACCTGGTCGCCTGTCGGGCTGTCGTAATCGAAGCTCCGGTACCACATGCGAAAGCCGCCGCTGGCCTCGTCCTTGAGGATGGACAGGTCCATCCCCACGCCGCGGCCTTCCCAGGGCTGGTCGGCCGTCATGATCGGATCGTGCGATCGCCGTTCCGGGCGCCCGATCGTCGGCGTCACGTTCCGCGAGGCGTCCACCTCGGCGTCGTCCACAAACAGGTGCAGGTGCGGGTCGTACATGACTGGCTTCTCTGTCCCGCGAATGCGCCGAGTCTAGGGCGCGCGGCGAACCCGCGCCCCTTGGCCCTCATGACTTGGCCTTACAATGTGCCTCTAACGCCGAGAGACCCGTCCTCGCTTCGGGCGTGGAGAGAGAGGGCTTGCCTGTGTCGATCCGTAAGTGGCGCACCGCCGCCATGCTCCTGGTCGCCAGTGCCGTCGCGGCGACGCTGTTTGCCGGCTGCGGCGGCGAGTTCGAGTTCAAGCCCAGCGGCAGCGGCCGCGGCCAGGGCGTCAACTACCAGCAGGCCCCCGGCTCGCTGTACGACACGCCCACCCCCACACCGTCGTCCTGACGTTGTCCCGCCGCTAACCTCGCTCGACGGGCGCTACGTCGCCGGCTCCTCCCGCTCGGACTCTTCCTGGAGGAACGCTTCGGCCGCCTCCAGGTACACCTGCGGAAACCCGGCCACCGGCCGCTTGCCCGTAATGGCTCGCTTGGCCTCGGTGGGAGATAGTCCCCGCAGCGCCCGCAGGATCACGTAGGTCATCAGCGGCCCGCGGTGCACCCCCTCGCGGCAGTGCACGTAGAGCTGGCACGAAGGGTCCGCCAGTGCGCGCCGCGCGAACGACAGCCCGCGTCGGAACCACGAGGCCGGCTTCGGCTCCAGGTCGTCAACCACCGGAACCCACGTCGCCCTGAAGTCCCGCCGCACCTGGGCGCTATGCGGGTCCGTGCTCACGTTCAGCACGTGCGTCACCCCCGCCGCCCGCAGCGCCCCCAGCGACGCCGGGCTGGGCCGACCGCCAACCCACACCCCGTCCGCCACCTCCGACAGCGGATACGGCTCATAGAACATCAGAGTCCGACCCAGTGGCTATTCACGGCCGCGAGCGTTCGGAGACATGGTGGACACATTGTCCCCGACGCTCGGCGATCCTGCGCGCTTCTTCCATCGCCACTGACCCCAAGCCTCATCCTTCGCCTCCACGACCTGGCAAGAGTGGCTATGCCACCCACTATGATGGCGCTCCTATTTCGACAGTTTTTGGATCGGGCCGCCCCATGTGGCAGTCGTCGGATCCCTTGCAATCCGCCGCGGTGGACGTGGCCGACGCCGTGTTTCCGTACGACTATCGCGGCGTCCGGCCCGCGCTGGCCCGCCTGCCCGCCGATTCATACGCCCGCGCCGCCCTGGAATTGCTGGACCGCCGCCCCGGCGTAGCCCTGCTGATCACCGGATTCCCTATCCAGGGCATCGCCGAGACCGACGGCCCTCCCGGCGCCGCCGCTGTGGGACGCGCCTTGCGGGCCCTGAGCTGGCACGTGGTGACCGTGGTCGATCCCATGACCCGCCCCGTCATCGAAGCCCTCGGCCGCGACCTGGGCGAAATCGAGGAGATCGACGCGCATGGCATCCCGCAGGCCGAAGCCGTGACCGGTCGGCTGTTGGATCGGATTCGCCCGCACGCCGCCATTGCCATTGAGCGGCCGGGACTGACGGCCGATGGTCGCCTGGCCAACATGCGCGGCGAGACGCTGGACCCTTCGCCCGTTCCCATGGACGGCCTGCTGCGCGTGCCCATCAGCATCGGCGTGGGCGATGGCGGCAACGAGCTGGGATTGGGCAGCCTGGCCAGCTTCATGCGCCAGCGCCGCATCTCGCCCGCTCCCTGCGTCACCCGTGCCCGCCATGTGCTGCTGGCGTCCGTGAGCAACTGGGGCGCGTACGGATTTACCGCCATGCTCGAAATGCTGGCCGGCCGCCCGCTCATGCCAACCGAGGCCGACGATCGACGCTGGATGCGCGCGATCGTGCGAGCCGGCGCTGTCGATGGCGTCACTGCCCGTTGCGAACCCACCGTGGACACCTTCCACTACGACCGCACGGCGAGCGTTCTGCACCGGCTGGCCGATGTCTGCGAGACCTACGCCCGGGCGAACGGACGGGTTCCCGCATGAAGGCCGTTTCTTCCAGCCGCGCGTTTCAGGGCACGCAGCGGCGTCAGGCGTCAGGCTCATCAGGTTCGCGACCCTCTTTCTCCCTCTCCCTTGAGAGACCTTTGCAAAACCGGGGCGGGCGGCGCATGGTGACGACCAGCCGGTTGCCCCCTGAGGATCGTGGCGATGCACCGTTCGACCCAGCCCCCGGAACTGATCGACGCCTGG
>VXPS01000051.1 GCA_009839425.1 Chloroflexota bacterium | reverse complement strand
GTCGTGGAGCTGGTGATGAATGCGGTGGTGGGCAACCCGGTGGAAATCGACGTGCCAAACCCGGCCACACCAACGCCAACCAGTTAATCGAAGGCGAGCAAGGGAGAAAAAACAATGAGAGAACACGAGGTTCCGACCCACGTGCAGGCCGAGGACAGGGTGCTGCTGTGGTTCACCTTCCCGCAGATCGTGGCGGTGGTGGCGGTGTGCGCCCTGTCCTACGGCGCATACCGCTACGCCCCGGTGGGGCCGAACGAGGTGCGGATGGGAATCGCCGTCTTGTTCGGGCTGGTGGGCATCGCCGTCGTCGTGGGAAAGATAGGAGGTCGGCGGCTGCCGCTGGTGGCCGCCGACCTGTTGAAGTACCGGCTGGGGGCGCGGGTCTACGCTGGCCCGTTGTCCGGGCTGGTGCGTCCTGAGTCGCCGGTCACGTTGCAGCCGGTGAAGGGTGGTCCCGGCCCCCTGCGGCTGATGGCTCGTAGGGCCGGAAAGGCCCTCAAGAGGCTGCGCCGACGCAGGAAGCAGAAGCGCAACGGGGAGAGAACGCCCTTCCGACCTCACTGCTGGTTCGGCAAGCGCCGTTCCCGCAAGGCGGGCAGCGACAGCCAGGGCCACGGACCAAAGGGTTGGATAGCGGTGGTGGCCGTCGTCGCAGTGGCGGCGGTCGCCACCGTCCCCCAGTCGGTCCTTGCCGACGGACACGAGCCGTGGCGCGACGAGATCGACTTCGAGGTGACGGAGCCTGTCGAGGGACGGCGGATATTCGTCGAGGACCTTACCGTCTCGGGCGACCGGGCCGCAGTGACCCTGAGAGCGGCCACCGACCTGGACATCCGGGTGAGAGCTTTCGGCGGCGGCCAGGGCACGACCCTGCGCTTCTGGGGCTCGGCGACGCTGACAGAGGGGGAGAGCATCGACTACTCGCTGACCCTCAACGGCCCAATGCCCTCCTTCACCGTTTCCTGGGAGGACGCACTGGGACAGGCGGGAGCGCTCACCTGGGAGCATGACCGGATACCGTACCCGCTCCCCGAAGTCGAGGGTGAGCTGTGCAACTTGCGCATTACATCCCTGGGCTGGACGCCGGGGTCCGTCACCGGCGTCGTCGAGTCCGACTGCGTTGACGCCGTAGAGCACCTAGTCGAGCTTCAGACGGTGGCCGGACATGAGAGCGTCACCGAGACGGCGCTCATGGACGCCGGGGTGACTGCCATCACGGGGACGATCGTTGCCACGACGGGAGCATCGACCGCGAGCGTCGCATTCGTCCCCGACGGGGAGACGAGCTTCCGGCTCGCCGCGCCCACCGGCGAGGCGATTCACGCCGTGAGCCTGGACGTGAGCCTTGAGGCGAGCCTACGCATCCCCATCCCTCCGCTGACGACGCTCACCCACCACCCGGAGCGGACGGAGAAGCGCACCGAGACGGTGAGCCTGTACAGGCCGGGGACGACCCGGACGGTCAGCGAAACGGTCACCGTCACCAACGATGACGGCACGACCACGGAGCACACCGTCTCCGCCACCCTGTCGGTGCCCGGCGAGACGGTTCAGAGGGACGTGACCCTCACCATCGTCCACCCCGAGCACGTCAAGGCTGAGACGACCGACCGAGAACCCCTCACCAGGACAAGGGAAGAGTCCCTATCTCTGGCCTCCGAAATCGGGTCCGACGACGCCTTTGCGGTGCTGACTCTGCCGGAACCCGAGCCCGAGGACCCGCCCGCCGAGCAGACGCCCGGCGGCGACCTGACCGACTGGTTCCGCCGGTTGGGATGGGAGTGGCCCTGGTGAGACGGGCATGGACGGCAATCCTTCTGACCGGGGCTGCGCTGGCGACCGTCGGCGCGGCCCCGGCCGAGGAACGGGCGATGCTGGCCGCCTTCGATGCGGTGCTGACCGCAATGGCCTATGCCGCCGCCGGACTCGCCGTCTTCGCCGTCGTCTGGGCGGGCTTCGTCCTGATGGCCGAGGGCGCAGAGGAACGGGGCGGCGGTAGGGCCAAGACCGCCGTGGTCATGGCAGTCGTGGGCCTGGTGCTGGTGCTGCTGGCCAAGGCCGTCGCCGCACTGCTGCGCAGCGGCATCGTCCCGTTCCCCACCCCCTAGCACGAAGGAGACAACCGAGTTGAAAGAGCTGCTCGAACGAATCAAGAGACGAAACACGGAGCGGACGGCGGACGCCGCGCCGCCCGAAGGGACCGCTCCGGTTCCGAAGCCGCCGCCCGACCTGCCCCTCTTCTTCATGCTGTCGCACCTGGAGGAGGACGGCCCCGTGCGGCTTGACGGGGTGAAGCTGGGAGTGTGCGAGGTGATGGGGCTTGAGATCGACGAGCCGAAGCTGGGGGCCTTCGCCGGGGCGCTCAACGCCCTCGACTTCCCGGTGCAGTTGCTCATGCGCCAGCACCCGCCCCGCCTTGGCGGTCTGCGAGAGAAGCTGCAAGCGGCCCAGCCCGCCGACCTTCCACCGCAGACGAGGGCGGCATCGGAGTCGCTCCAACGACTGCTCACCGACCTTGAGACCCGGGACGGCATCCTGGACCGGCGCTTCTACGCCGTCTGCGAGCACGTCCGCGTCGACGAGCTGCGGGGCCTGCTGGCGAGGTCAGGGCTGTCCGTCCATCCACTCAGGGGCAGGCAGCTTCGTATGTTCGTCGTAGCCGCCGCCCTTGGAGGCTCTCCAGCTGAGTTCGACGAGGAAGCGACCCCCGAGGTCGAAATCAACCGGCGCGACATGCACATTGGCACGCATCTCATCCGCTCCCTCCACCTGGGCAAGTGGCCGAGATCGCTGGCCCCGGGGTTCCTGCAAGGACTGATGGCGGCGGGCGCGCCCATGGACCTGTCCATTCATCTGGGACCGATCCCCGCCGAACAGGCGGCCAGGACATTGGAGTGGCAGAAGGTCAGGTTCGAGTCGGCGCAGTCGCTGTCGTTCAAGAGAGGCAGGACCATGTCCCCGGAGGCGGAGATCGCCCTGGAGGACGTGACCCGGCTCCGCGACGAGGTGCAGCGCGGGCGGGAGCGTCTCTTTCACTCCTCCTTATCCGTGACCCTTCACGCCAGGGACGAGGACTCGCTGAAGGAGATGACCCAGCGGGCCAAGGCCCACTTCGGCGCCACCCTGGGCAAGCTGGACAATCTGGCCTTCCGCCAACGCGAGGGGCTGCTATCGACGCTGCCCCTGGCCCTGAACGCCGTGGCCGAGTGGCGGACGCTGGACACGTCGTCTCTTGCTCGCCTCTTTCCCTTCTCGCCGCCGGACCTGGACACCCGCAGCGGCACCCTCTACGGCATCGACATGCGGGCCTGCTCGCCCGTGGTCTACGACCCGTGGGACGGCACGCACCTGAACGCCAACACCGCAGTCCTCGCACGGTCGGGCAGCGGCAAGTCGTTCGCAACCAAGCTGGGCGTGCTAAGGGGATTGACCAGAGGCGTCACCGCCTACGTCATCGACCCCGAGGGGGAGTACGCGGACATGGCCCGTGCAGCCGGAGGCCGCGTGCTCTCCCCCGGTGTGGAAGGCCAGGGCATGAACCCCTTCGTCATCGACCGGGGCGACGACGAGGAGCTGCTCCAGCGCATCGGCAGCCTGAGAAGGCTCATCGAGGTGATGGTGGGCGAGAGCCTCGGCGCGGAGCGCAGGGCGTCCCTCGACCATGCCCTGGCGGGCTACTACGCCGAACACCGCGAACGCACCGGCTTCAGGGACTTTTACAAGTATCTCGAAGGGCAAGCCCCGGACATAGCCCACCTGCTGAGACCCTTCGCCACCGGCAGCCTGCGGAACCTGCTCTCCGACGAGGGGGACGACCTGCTGGGGAGGGAGGCTCTCGTCACCGTCTTCGACCTGCGCCTGCTAGAGCCGGAGCTGCGGCCAGCCGCCGCGATGGTCTGCACCGAGACGGTGTGGGCGGCTGCGGCCCAGGACCCCAAGCCCCGACTGCTGGTGGTGGACGAGGTGTGGAGCATCATGCAGCACCCCGAAGGCGCGGCCTTCATGGTCAGCATGGCGAAGCGGGCCAGAAAACACCGGCTGGGGTTGCAGTTCATCACCCAGGACGTGCAAGACCTGCTCTCCGAGGACTCGTCGAGGACCATCACCGGCCACTCCGGGCGCGCCCTGCTCCAGAACGCCGCCTTCAAGCTGCTGTTGCAGCAGGACGCGGCGGCCATAACCACCGTGGGCTACGCCTTCGACCTGCCCGAAGACCTCCAACGCTGGCTCCTGTCCTGCCCGCGCGGCGACGGGCTGCTGCTGGCCAGGGGACAGCGATTCCCCGTCCGCGTCGAGGCCACGCCGGAGGAGACGGAAGTCATCGAGTGGAGGCCGGGGAGTCACCGGTAGGGCGAGAACGCGAAAGAGGCCCATACGGATAAGGAGCTAGCCCAATGAAGCAGAACCCGATACGCAGACTCTTTGGAAGCGACGACAAGGAGCCCGTACTGCTTGCAGTGACGCCGCCGAGGACGGGAGAGCGGACCCTGCTGGGGGTGGAGAACCTGCTCCAGTCCATCGCAGTGCCGGAACCCTTCTCCCTGGAGCTTGCCGGGGACGTGGACGGCGTGACGCTGATGGCCCGCTGCCTTGACGACCGGGTGGTGCGGGGCCAGATCGCCGCCCACTACCCCCAAGCCCGAATCCACCGGGTGCCGGCGGAGGACGATCCGCTCAGGCTTGGCGAGAACGAGAATGCGTGGTCGATGACGCTCAGGGCCGACGGCCCCGAGTACGTGCCCCTGCGCACCTTCCGCGACGACGACCTCCTCGACCCCGGCTCAGACCCGCTGATCGCCCTGATGGGCGCTCTGTCGTCCCTCTACGCGGGTGAACGGGTGGTGGCCCGTCTGCTGCTCCGCTCCCTCGGCCCCGACTGGTCGCAGCACCACATGGAAAAGGCCCACAAGAGGCCCGGCTACGAGCAGCGGGAGCCCTCCTACACCTACCAGACCAAGCCGTTGCAGATGGACGGCGTAACCATGGCCGTCCTCGGCATCGGGGCGCTGGCCGCCCTCCAAGGCTACCTGTGGGTGCAGGACGGCGATGTGTGGAAGGCCGTGCTGCTGGGTATGGGCATGGCGTTGGGCCTTACCGCTGGCGGCTGGATATGGCATAGATGGAAGAAGGCCCGTTCACGCGTCGAGGACCCGTTGCTCATACGCGAAAAGGTCTCGCGCATCGCCTTCGACGCCGAGATACAGCTGACGGCGGTCATGCCCGACGGCACGGGACATCAGCGCGCCGAGGATCTCTTGGGGAGGGTGGCCGCCGCCTATCGACACTTCGACAACCCGGCAGGGGCGCGGTTCAAGGCGGGAAAGGTGAAGCCGGTTGTACCTGACCCCGACGCGCTGCATCCAGCAGACCCCGGCCTGTTCGGGAGGCGCAGCGTGCTGGGCGTCCGCGAGGTCGCCTGCCTCTGGCATCCGCCTGGAGCCGGGGACGAGACGCCCCTGGTGGAGCGGTCGGGCGCCAGGGGGCTGTCTCCTTCGGCGCGCGGAGTGAAGGGCGGCGCTCTGGTAGGGGACACCACGGCGGGGGCGAAGAGGGAGATCCGTTTCCCCGACGACCTGCTCCGCCGCCACCACCTCTACGTGGCGAGAACGCGCATGGGCAAGAGCACGTTGATGCACCACGTCGTCACCCACAAGATGAAGGAGAAGGCGGCGGGCAGGGACGAAGACGCCATCGTCGTCATAGACCCCCACACCGACCTCGTAGCCGGCATCCTCGAACACGTCCCCAATTCCCTGGCGGGCCGGGTGCGACTCATCGACCTGTCCGACGAGTCCCGCTCCCCCGGAGTCAACCTCCTGGACACCCGCATTTTCGCCGACCGAGACCGCACCGCCGACTCGGTGGTGCGCGTGGCCAAGGGCCTGTGGGACCAGTGGGGGCCGAGGATGCAGTCCATCCTCGAACAGACCGTCAAGACGCTGCACGAGGCCAACGAGCAGATGGAGGCCGACCAGCAGTACACCATCCTCGACGGGTTGAAGCTGCTGTCGGACAACGAGTTCGGCAAGCAGGTGCGCAAGAAGATCTCAGACCCCTACCTGCTGGAGTGGTGGGCCAGGGACTTCGGCAAGTGGGGTCACCAGTACAAGGCGGAGGCGCTGGCGCCGGTGCAGACCCGTCTCTCCTACTACGCGTCGTCCAAGAGGGCGAGAGCCATCCTGGGACAGCGCCGCTCCACCATCGACCTGCGGCGCACCATCCACGACGGCGGAGTCCTGCTGGTCTCCACCTCCCAGGGGACGGTGGGGAGGGACGTGGCCGCCCTGGTGGGAGCGTCCCTGCTGAACCTGGTGGACGCCGTGATCCGGGAGCAGGGCAGCCTCTCCCTCGAAGAACGTCGCGGCGCGCTGGTCGTCGTGGACGAGATGCAGACCATGCCCGGCTTGGACTACGAGAGCATGTTGTCCGAGCTGGGGAAGTTCGGGGCGTCATTCATCCTCGCCACCCAGAGCCTCGCCAAGCTGGACGACCTCTCCCGCACCATGCGGGACACCCTTCTCGCCAACGTGGGCTGCCTCGCCGTCTTCCAGGTGGCGGGCAACGACGCCAGGACCCTGGTGTGGGAGCTGGGCAAGGACCGGGTGACCGAGGACGACATCGTGTCCCTGCCCGTCCACCACTGCTACGTCCGCGCCACCGTGGGGAAGGAGCGGATGCCCGCCTTCTCCATGGAGGTGCGCAAGCCCAAGGAGGGAAACCCCGCCGTCGCCGCCCGCATCCGCGAGGCAACCTTCGCCTACACGGTCTCGGCCCGCCAGGGGGACTACGCCGACGCCGAGGGCCACGAGAAGGTGGACGAGTTCCACAGGGGCGTCGAGGAGATGGAGAAGGCCGAACAGGAAGAGGGCGACGAACGGGCGGACAAGAACAGCACCGTTGAAGAGTCCGAGGAGGCACAAGAATGAGACCTGAAGGACTGGACGTCCACCTGCTCCGCGCCCTGGCCGACATGCCCTTCCTCAATCGCCAGGAGATGGTGGCCGTCACCGGCCGGTCGAAGGGCGCGGTCCACGAGGCCGTGGAGAGACTGCAAAATAGCGGCCTCTGCGCCTCCGTGCTCCACGCCGTGGACCCCTTTCCACCCTCCCGGAGGTTCCACCTCACCGCCGCAGGGCTGCGCTGGCTCGCCGGAGAGGAACGCACGTCGCCGGACCATCTTGTCCGCTCTCGTCCCCTCTCAACGGAGTGGCGGCGCAGCCTGATGGAGCGCATGGACCCCCTGGCGGTCATCTACCGGCTGGCCTCCATCCTCTCTGATTACGCATATCCCATGCGCTTCCGCTGGTACCGATCCTCGAAGCTGGACGCGGGTGTAGAGCTTCCCGGCGGGAAGACCGTGGGCATCGTGAGGCAGGGACCCACCGCCGACCGCTCGGTCTTCGCCCAGCGGCTCTGGCGCCTGAAGGACGAGACCTTGCCCGGCATCGTCCTCGTCCTCACGACGGACGCCGTGCGTCTCAGGCACGCCCGCAGGATGCTCTCGACCACCGACGTCCCGGCATTGCTCGCCATCGAAGGCGAGGCGGCCCTGTCCGGTGCCGACGACCACATCTGGACTCCGGCCCAGGTCCACGCATCCGTGAGCCTGCGCTATGCGCTGGACAGGATGGACCCCGGCGGCGCGTTGCCGGAGGAGACAAAGCCAGCCCTGGCGTCGGTCCCTGCCGACCTACCCGTCACGGGCCCGGCGGCGGGCCACATGCTGCCCGTGACTCTCAAACCCGCCGAGAAGCGCGCCCTCGACCTGGTCTTCGACTGGCCCTGGATCACCCTCTCGGAGCTGGCCGGTCTGCTGGGGGTATCGCCCCAGCGGGCCTCCCAGCTGGTCAATCCCCTGGAGGGCTTCAGCCTCGCGGTCAGGCCCCGCGAGGCGGGGGGACGGCTGGCCGTCAGCGACCGGGGGCTGGGCCTCCTGGCCCGCAGGGACAGGACCTCCGTCGCAGCGGCCCGGAAACGGTGGAGCGTTACCCCGGAGGACGCCAAGGTGCCTTTCGCGTGGCGCAACCTCGCCGGCAGCAGGAGCAGGCAACTGCTCAGGAACATCGAGCACACCTCGGCCGTCCACGCGTTCATCGCCGCGTTCGCGGGCCAGGCCCGGCACCTGGGATGGGATGTCGTGCAGCTGGACCCGCCCGGGAGGGCGTCCCGCCACTTCCGGCACGACGACCGGATCCGCTCCGTCAACCCCGACGCCTTCGGCGTGCTGCGCAGGGGCGAAGAGACGTGGGCCTTCTTCCTGGAGTGGGAGCGACGCGCCGTGCGGCCCTCGACGATGGCGACGCGCCTCGCGCCCTATCTGCGCTACTACTCGTCCAACAGGCCCATGGACGATCACGGTTTGAGGCCCGCGGCACTCATCGTCTTCGAGGACGACATCGCCGCCACCCACTTCCTACGCGTGGCGCGGGAGCGGATGCACGCCAGCACGATCACGGTCCCTCTGTGGGTCTCCCACAAAGAGGCAATCGACGCCCTGGGCCCGCTGGGACGAGCCTGGCGCACCCCGGAGGCCGCCTACGAGCCGCCCAGAACTTTGCCGACGGAAGTTCAGTAGACGACGCAGAGAGCGGCGCGAAAACGCCCGCTCAATACCCGATAGGAGATGGAAAGCCAGTGTGTTCACGGAATAACGATATATCGAGAGGCCCCCGGAGGAGCGGAGGACGGAGCGCCGTCCGGCTCGACGCGGCGGCCCCGGAAGACGGCTCGCTCCGGTGAGCCCCTCCCGGAACCGGCCCGCCGGGGTCGATACAGAAAGACCCGGTCCCATGTCGATGCAGGACAGCGAGGAGCGACCGCCCTCCGGTCGCATCCGCCGCCGGATGCACAGGGCCTTGGGAACAACAACCCAAAGTCTTGCGACATGGAGGATAAACATGAACAACACCGACCACATCGACGGACGGCGCAGGTTGGAGCTTCTCCAGGGAGCCGTCATGCCCGAGGACTTCCCCCAGCGGCTGGAGCGCCTCAAGGAGGCCAGCGGCCTCTCCTGGCGCGGTTTGGCCAGGTCCATCGGCATTGACTACAAGCTGATGCGCAGGTGGCGCAAGGGGGCCGCGCCCAGCGGAGGCTCCATGCTCTCCCTGTTCCTGTTCGCCAACCGCATCGGATGCCTCCACATCCTCCTGGGAGAGGGCCTGCAGATGACCCTCTTCAGGAGCTAGCCAACACGCCCCGCCGGCGCCCTAACCGGCGCATCGGCGGCGCGGCGGGGTAGGACAACACCGTGACGCCGCCGGGCATTCGCACCGATCCGTCCGTGCCCGGCGGCCACCCCAATCAGACCAGTAACGAGAGGCCGGCGGCACGACCAACCGCATTTGCGACCAGGCAACATGGAAAACGACGCGCAACATAAGAGAGCCGGGAGGTCCGGCAAAGATGCACCGCACGTCGGTGTGGTCAGGGTCTTCTCCAGGCCCGGCCCCGACGCCGAGGACCGGCTGCGCCGTCTCATGTCCCTGATGATCAAGTACGCCACTCAGGACGGGCATACGGGGCACGAACACGACCGTCTTCAGGACGAACCGGACGCAGGCGCAGAGGCGGAAGCCTGACGCTCTCTCTCGTACACTTTCGACATACCCACCCCCTTCGGCCAATCCCCTTCCACGTCCAATGAGGTCTTCCCATATCCCGCCCGATCCATCCAAGGGACTTGCGCGAATGTACGGTGTAGGCGTACACTTATGACATGATCGTCCGATCCGTCCGCCACAGAGCACTACGCAGGCTGCTGGAAGACGATGACGCCCGATTCCTGCCCCATGAGCTGGTTGACCGGGTCCGCAGGATTCTGACTGTCATCATCCTGGCCGAGCACATGGACGCCTTCATCGCCGATGCCCCGTCTGGCTGGCGCGTTCACAGGCTCTCGGGAGACCGAAGACGAGAATGGAGCGTCTCGGCATCCGGCAACTGGCGGATCACCTTTGAAGAGGACGACGGACACATATATCGGCTGAACCTGGAGGACTACCACTGATGGTCAACGACAATGGCAGTATCAAGATACGCATGACGCCTTCCCATCCGGGCGACTTCGTCCGCACAGAAGTCATCGAGGAGTTGGGGCTGAGCGTGAAGAGGGCGGCCGAGATTCTGGGGGTTCGCCGGGCGACCCTCTCCGACCTTCTCAACGCCAACGCCTCGCTGTCGCCGGAGATGGCCCTTCGCATCGAAAAGGCGTTTGACGTGAACATGGACATGCTGCTGCGTATGCAGGCTTGGCACGACGCCTCGCGGATGCGGGCCAGAGAAAGCGAGGTCAGCGTCCAGCGCTACCAACCCGCATAGAATCCGCCGGAGAGACATGTCTCTCATGGTTGGCGATGAGACGTCGAGCGCATATCAGCACACAGACCTTCTGGTCATTGTAGTCTATATGAGATACAATAGGTCATGTCGGCTATTCAGTCATACAGCGGGAGGTGCGAACAATGGTAAGGAGAGTGAGCGCAGCGCAGGCCAAGGCTCAACTTTCGGCCATAGCGTCAGAGGTGGCCTACGGGGGGCCGCACGTCATCATCGAACGGCGAAACAAACCATGGGTAGCCTTGGTGAGGGTCTCCGACCTGGAATACCTTGGGCAGGCTCAGACGACATCCGAAAGACCCCAGGGAGCTCTCGCCCTGGCCGGAGCGTGGCGGGAAATCGACGATGCCGACGTGGAGTCCCTGGTGGAAGAGATCTACGCCGAGCGGGACAACGACCTGGGACGCCCGGTGGAGATGAGCGTCTGATGTACCTCCTCGACACGGACATCCTGAGCAACATCGCCAAACGCACACCCTCCACCGCTCTTGTCGCCAAGTTGGCTTCGGTGCCCCAGGAGGCCCAGTTCACATCCAGCATCACCCTGGGTGAAATGATCTACGGCGCTTACAAGCTGCAAACGCACACCACCCTCCTTCTGGACCGGCTGGAAAAGGCACTACTGCCCAATCTGCCGGTGCTCCCGTTCGATGGAGATGCAGCACGTCGTTACGGCGAAATGAGAGCGGAGCTGGAACGCCAGGGAACGCCTCTGGGGGAGGCGGACCTCAGAATCGGCGCCATCGCCCTCTCTCGCGGCCTGACGGTGGTCACTGGCAACATCCGGCACTTTCAGCGCATCCCTGGACTGCCGGTGGAGAACTGGCTGGAGGCGTGATCCGTTCGAGGCAGTCAGAAACAGGTGCCCAATGAGCAAGTGTTGGGTGAGAACGCCGGACAATGACATCGAGAGTAACGAAGTGGATGCAAGAGGAGGCAGACATGGCTAGAACCATCAATGGAAAGAACGAACCCAACCGGGCGGCCATCTACGCCCGCGTCTCCGACAAGAGCCAGGACACCGAGGACAAGACCTCCATCTCCGAGCAGATGGGCGAGATGGAAGCCTACTGCAAGGAGAGGGGACTGACCATCACCGCCCGATATCACGAGGTCGGCAGGGGATGGTCGAAGAAGCGACCGGAGTTCCAGAGGATGCTGGCCGACGCAAGGAAGGGGCGCTTCGATGTCATCGTCTGCTGGAAGTCCGACAGGCTCAGCAGGGGCATGTACCCTGCCGCAGCCCTCATGGAGGTCGTCGAGGCTCACCAGATTCGGCTCGAAGCCGTTATGGACGCCATCGACATGAAGACCTTCGGCCTCATGGCGGCCATCGGCAAGATCGAGCTGGACAACTTCCGTGAGCGCTCCACCCTGGGCAAGCGCGGCACGGCCAAGCAGGGGCGGGTGCCCACCGGCAGACTCCCCTATGGCTACCGTATCGGGGACGACGGCAGGCCGGAGGTGGCGGAGGAACAGGCGGAGGTCGTCCGCCTCATCTTCCAGATGTACCTTGAAGAGGGTGTGGGCTCTCCCTCCATCGCCCTGCGGCTCACCGACGAGGGCATACCCACTCAGACCGGCAATACGCGGTGGAGCCAGGCATACGTCCACAACGTTCTGAAGAACGAGACCTACACCGGCGCCTGGATGTACGGCAAGGAACGCCACCTCTCTACCGAAGACGGCATGAAGGTCTACCAGCAGCCGGAGGACACCTGGATAGAGGTGCCCGTGCCGCAGATCATCGACGACGAGACCTGGAAGCGGGCGCAGGCCCTCAAGAAGCAGAGGAGCAGGAGGGCCAAGAGGAATACCAAGGTCCTCTACCTGTTGCAGCACCTTCTCAAGTGTGGCGAGTGCGGCCACAACTTCCACGCCAAGGCCCAGTGGAGGACCTCCAACATTCGCAACGGCAAGAAGTACCGTTACGACCTGACCACTCCCAAGCGCTACTACAAGTGCCACGGGATGCACAGCCTCCGCATCAAGTGCAGAGACCGTCAATACATCAGGGCCGAGCGGCTGGAGGAGCCGGTCTGGAGTGAGGTCAAGCGGATGCTTCAAAGCCCGGACTTGATCATCGCGGGCATCGAGACCCTGGATTCCCAGGAGAACGGCGGACTGGACGAGGAGATAGCTCAGGCAGAGCGGGACGCGCGGAGCATCCAGATGGAGGAGGACCGGGCCATCAGGCTGTTCGTGTCGGGGAAGATAACCGAAGCCCAGCTCGACCATCAGCGCCGGTACATCACCGAGCGACTGGAGAGCGCCAGGGCGAAGCTGGACTACTACCGCGCTCAGGAGGCGAGCGGGGCCGAGAAGCGGCACATGTTGGAGACCGTGCTCGCATGGGCCACAAAAGTCGGCCAGGGCCTCGACGACCTGACCGATGAGCAGCGCAGGGAGATTCTCCTGATGGTGGTGGAGCAGGTGGTCATCGACAGGGACAACAACGTGGACATCACCCTGGCGATTCCCATCGACGACGACCCCCTCAGGACCGATGCTCCCGAACCTGAATTCCCTACGGATGATTCTGTAGCAATTGCGTCTGCCGTACCGTCATTCCTGCGAACGCAGGAATCCAGAGAGTTCGGTCAGCCGAGAATACGTTTCCCCCATGCCCGCCTACAAGACCCCGGATAACCTCGTCGAACTGTTGGGCAAGGTCGTTCGTTCGGCATCTCTGACGAACTACTACCGCCCCCGGCTCTTGGGCTCGACCGGGATTGCCACGCTGGACGAGTTCCGCACCATTCCCCCGACCCCTCTTTCGGACTTCCGCGAACGCGCGCTGCGTGACACCCTGGCAGAGCCGAGCAAGGTGGACTGGATCGTGGGAGCGGACGGAGGTCAGTCCCCCACGCGGACGGCGATGGTCGAGAACGCCGACGAGGGCGCGATTCGGTACGACGTGCTTGCCGACGCCGTGAAGGAACAGGTCTCCCTCGACGCCTCGACCGTGTGCGCCGCCGTCTCGACGCCGGAGGGCAGGTACTTCGCCTCTGAGGTAGCGACGATCCTGATCGCCGCCGGAGCGCACGCCCACGTCTTCACGGATGATGGGCGGCCACGGACGTATGAACGGCTCGAACTGTTGGGGCCGGATGTCGTGGTCATACTCTCTCCACGACTGGAGGAAGACCGACTGCCCGCAACGACCAGGCTGGCAATCACCTTCAACCGGGAGCGCCGCATGACGTGGCTTCCGCAGCTTGACGTGTACCACGTCGATGGGCTCGGCTTCCTCGGCCACTCCTCAGACCTTGACACCTACACCCTCAACAGCGATGTCTACTACTTCGAGCAGTCCGGTGACGGGCGACTGATGGTCACGCCGATATATGGCCGCGTGCAGCCCGCGCTGAGGGTGCTTACCGAGGACAAGGTCGAGTTTGTCGCGGAGTCGCGGGTGCGGTTTGTGGAGTGAATCCAAGTAACCGGCAAGGTTGCCCGTCGAAGAGGACACGAGCGCCGAGCGTAGTGATATACTCCCGTTCGGAATAGCACACGCTGGGTCGAGGCACGACAATGGGAAGCGCAAAGTACAGAGTAGCCATCGTGGGAGCGGGACGCATTGGCGGTCTGCTCGAGGGTGAACAGCCACCGAGCGCGTTTCGCAAGCCGCACAGCCACTTCGCCTCCTATAACGCCGTGGACGAGACCGAGGTCGTGGCCGTCGCGGGGCGGAGCGAGGGCCGCCTGAAGATGTTCACCGAGCGGTACGGGATAACGAACCTCTACACCGACTACCGCGAGATGATCGAGAGAGAACGGCCCGACATCGTCAGCGTGACGACGCAGTCCATCCACAAGGCCGAGGTCATCACCTTCGCCGCAGAGCACGGGGTCCGCGGCATATTCGCGGAAAAGGCTCTGTGCACGTCATTGGAAGAAGCCGACCGGATCCGTGATGCCGTCAACGCGAACGGCGTTGCCTTCAATTTCGGCGCGGAGCGACGGCACCACGACGGGTTCCAACGGCTCCGCGAGGCGATAGCGCAGGGAGACATCGGCGAACCGAAGTACGCCTTCTGCTTCTGGCTCACCGACCTGATGAAGCACCACTCGCACACGATCGACACGTTGGCGTTCCTGCTTGGCGACCCTCAGCCCGTCTGGGCAGAGGGCAGGCTAGTGCTCCACGGCGACCCGTTGGACGACGGCAGTCGTAAAGGCCCACGTGAGGGCACGGACATGCACCAGCGTGCGCTGCCCCTGCCGACATTGAGCGTCGAGGAGAACCGTTTCGTGCCCCCCGACGGACTCGACTTCGCCGACCCGCTGCTCGACTTCTCGCGGGTGGGCTACGACGGCGGGGCGGAAGCGGTCTTCATCCCGCTGAGCCGAGCGACCGAATTCGAGATACACGGAACGGAGGGCCGGGCGTTCGCATGGGACGACGGCGAGGACATTCGTTTGCGTCGCAAGGCGGGCGGCAGTGACACGCAGGAAAAGCGGTTCGTGCCGTCGGGCGAGAGTCCGACCGTCAACACCATTCGCGACCTCGTCAACGAGCTGGAGACAGGCGAGCGCACGAGCGGCAACATCGACGTCACGCACCGGATATGCGAGGCGGAATTCGGGCTGGCGTGGTCGCACGTGCGAGGGTCGCAGCGAGTCGGCCTGCCCGTCGAGGGCGAGGGACGCTCGCTCCATATACCGAATCACTAGGCATCAACTTTGGAGATCGTTGTAGAAAGCAGGTGGGCGTGCTCCTCCAGGGGAATCACCCTCACCCTAGCCCTCTCCCACGACGGGAGAGGGGATATTCTCGGGCTAGTTCATTAAGCGAATCTTTGAGGCAGGTAACTAAGCAGATCCACCAAGAACGGAGAAAAGTACATTGGCAGGCTTCATCACACGACCGGTTGTAACGGGAAGGAAGGGTGTCGTCACGTCGGGGCACTACCTGGCGACGGCGGCAGGGTTCCGCATCATGGAGAACGGCGGCAACGCCATCGACGCGGCGGCGGCAATGTGCATCGCGGTCGACCTGATGGAACCCCAGAGCTGCGGCATCGGGGGCGAGGTACCGACGCTCGTCTACTCCGCCGAGGAGGGCAAGGTGTTCGCCATCAGCGGCCTTGGCTGGTCACCGAAGGCGTTCACGGTCGATTGGTGCAAGGAGAACGACATCGACCTGATACCGGGAGACGGGTACCTTCCGATCACGGTCCCGGCCGTCGTGGGCACCTGGGCGGAGGCCGTCGCGCGTTGGGGAACGAAGAGCTTTTCCGAGATACTCGCGCCCAGCATCGACCTGGCGGAAAACGGGTTCGCGAACTACGAGGGACTGCGAGGTTCTCTGGCGGGCGGGTACCGAAAGTTCACTGAGCTGTACCCTTCTACCGGCGAGGTCTATTATCCGGACGGTCAGGTCCCCGAGGTCGGCGACCTGGTCCGCAATCCCGACTACGCCGAGATGCTGCGGATCATGTGTCGCGCGGAAGATGCCGCAAAGGGGAAGGGCCGCGTCGCAGGAATAGAGGCTGCGCGTGACGCCTTCTACAAGGGCGAGATAGCGGAGCGCATCCTCGATTTCGTCACCAACAATCCTGTCGAGGACGCAACCGGCAAGGCGCACACGGCCCTGCTGTCCTACGATGACATGGCGGAGTGGCAGCCCGTCGTCGAGGAACCGACGATGACGGAGTACAGGGGACTTGAGGTCTACAAGTGCTCTACGTGGACGCAGGGTCCCGTCTTCCTGCAGCAGCTCAACCTGCTGGAGGGGTACGACCTCGCCTCGATGGGGCACAACTCGGCAGAGTACATCCACACGCTCGTGGAGGCTTCCAAGCTGGCGTTCGCCGACCGCGAGGCCTACTACGGCGACCCGGACTTCGACGACGTGCCGCTGGACGTGCTGCTCTCCAAGGAGTACGCGGCGGAGCGGCGGTCACTCATCGGCGATACCGCCTCGATGGAGCAACGTCCCGGCGACGTGGGCAGGGGCTTCCCCGACTACGTCCTCGAAGATGTGGCGCAGAACAACCGCCGCGCGCTCGGCGTCTCGGAGAGCGAGCTCGTGGATCTGGGGCTCAGTCACGCGCACGTCAGCGACACGACGCACCTCGACGCCATCGACGCGGCGGGCAACATGGTCTCGGCCACGCCCAGCGGCGGATGGATCGGCTCGTCGCCGGTCATCAGGGGGCTGGGACTGTCGTTGGGAACGAGGGGGCAGATGTTCTACCTCAACCCCGACCGTCCGAACGCGCTGGAGCCTCGGAAGCGACCGCGCGCGACGCTGACCCCGTCCATGGTCACCAAGAATGGCGAGCCGTGGATGGCCTTCGGGACGCCGGGCGGAGACAGCCAGGACCAGATCACCCTCCAGTTCCTCCTGAACTACGTCGACTTCGGCATGAACATGCAGGAGGCGGTCGACGCGCCGACCTTCTACTCTACCCACTTCCCATCGTCGTTCTACCCGCGAAAGGCGTTCCCCGGCCAGTTCGACATCGAGGACAGGGTGTCGGACGAAGTCGTGAACGAGTTGACCGAGCGCGGGCACAGCGTGAACCGCGTCGACCCGTGGAGTAACGGGAAGGTCATGGGCATCCGCTACGACAAGGAGCGAGGCACGATGTACGCGGGCACGTCGCCCCGGCGGGAGGTCGCCTACTCGTTCGGGTGGTAGGGCGGCTTTGCCCTATAGGGTGGCCAATAGGAAATCCGTTCGCCCTAAGCCTGTCGAAGGGTGGTTCATGGTTCGACAAGCTCACCACGAACGGGGACAGCTAGTCCGCGCCGGTGCCCACGGCCAGCTTGCCGGACGCCGTTTCGATGTCGCGCATGAGCATGTCGTAGGAGTCGGCGAAGGCTTTTACGCCGTCGGCGAGGAGACCGGACGTGACGTCGTCCATGTCGATCCCCGCGTCGCTCAGTCCGGACTGCACCCGCTCCGCCGCCTCTCCCGACTCATCGACCGCGTGTTGGGCGTCGATTCCGCGCTCCATGAGGGTGTCGATGGTCGTGCGCGGCATCGTGTTGACGGTGTCCCTCGCCATGAGGCTGGTCACGTAGAGAAGGTCGTCGTACGCTGGATTCTTGACGCTGGTGCTCGCCCAGAGCGGACGTTGAGCGCGAGCGCCCCGGCTGCGAAGGGCTGCGAACCGTGGAGTGCCGAACTCCGTTGCGAACGTGCAGTAGGCCAGATGCGCGTTGGCGACCGCCGCCTTGCCGAGGAGGGGACTCAAATCGTCGTGGCCCTCGGCGATCAGCACGTCGAGACGGTTGTCGACGGCGGTATCGACGCGGCTCACGAAGAACGACGCGACTGACGACACCGACGATAGGTCGCCGCCTCGCTCATTCAGCCGCTCCAGCCCGGAGATGTAGGCGTTGACGACGCTCCTGTGTGATTCGAGGGAGAATATCAGCGTGACGTTGACGTTGATGCCCTCGCCGATCAGCGTCTCGATGGCGGGGATGCCCTCCGGCGTCGCGGGCACCTTTATCATGATGTTGGGACGGTCTATGTCAGAGAAGAGCCGTCGCGCCTCGTGGATGGTGCCCTCGGTGTCGTGAGCCAACAGAGGACTGACTTCGAAGGAGGCGAACCCGTCCGCTCCGCTCGTCGCGTCGAACGCAGGACGCAGCAGATCGGCCGCGTCGCGGATGTCGGCGATGGCCATCGTCTCGAATATCTCGCGGGTGCTCTTGTCCGCCTCTGCCAGGCTCATCAGCTCGTCGTCGTAGTCGGACGACTCGGTTATGGCCTTGTGGAAGATGGTCGGGTTCGATGTGAGGCCCGTGACTCCGTTGTCGATAAGCTCCCGTAGCCCGCCCGACTTGATCATGGCCCGGCTGATATCGTCGTACCAGACTGACTGTCCCATATCCCGGAGGCTTTGAATCGGCGTGACCATATACTGCAACTCCTCCCTGTAGCCCTGCCGTGCGGCGATTCTCCCCAATTGTAGCGTGTTGCGGCGTTCACGGATACTTGTTACGCGATCCCCAATATCGGGTTCACGTTATCTTCACCGACGGGATTGAAACGCCCGTGCTTTTCCTATAGCCTGTGTGCCCAAATCCCGGAGCGCGGCATGGCGGCACGTTCCGCCCTCCGCCAACCGAAAGGAACGAAGGCTCATGGACAACATCGACCTTGCGAGTCTGAACTACCTCGCGATCATCGTCGGGGTCATCATCAACCAAGCCCTGGGTGCGGCGTGGTATGGCGCGCTGGGCAAGCCGTGGATGGCGGAGGTCGGCTTCACGCAGGAGGACCTGGAGGCCATGAAGGGGACTGCGCGGCAGTGGTACCCCTACGTCGTGGCCATCGTGGGCGCGCTCATCTTCACCACGGGCCTCGCGGTGCTGATCCAGGGGATGGCATCGGACAACGTCCTTTGCGGCCTCATACTCGGCCTGATTGCTTCGGTAGGGTTCATCGCGACGTCGTACGCGACGACCTATAGCTTCGAGGGCCGCAGCGTGAAGCTCTTCCTCATAAACAGCGGTTACCCGGTGATCTCGTACTCCATCATCGGCGTACTTCTCTCGGTCTGGCAGTAGTCAGGCAGGGGGGTCTGTTTTAACCTGACATTTTCGGACATTTTCGGACATCCCTTTCTCAGAAACGGGATATTCTGCGTGTGCGTAAGGGTCTTTGTACCGCGTCCACTTTGTACCTCTCGCCCGCCCTTATGAACTATGCCCCCGTCGCCCACCGCGCGAGGGCCTTGTCCAGGGAGGGTATCTCGTCCAGCGAGGTGTAGTAGGAGTCCTCCCAGCCGCGCTCGGGTAGGCCGGTGAACAGCATCAGGTTCAGGGGGTACTCCTCGCTCTCAACCACGCGGCGGAAGTCGTCCCGGAACAGGAACGTGGGCTTCCCCAGGGCGATGGCCATGCCGAGCTCGACCATGACGCCCTCGTCGGGCGGAACGCCGTTGACGACGGCGAAGATGGCATCCGACTCCGCCACGTCGCGGAAGTCGGCCTGCCCGATCCGGTACGCCCACCCCTCCTCCGCGAAGTCCACCTGATTATTCCGCTCGAACGGCTCCCACACCTCCAGCCCAAGCGCCTCCAGCGCCTCTACCAGTGGCGGCAACAGCTCCGCCTTCTGTTGGGCAGAGAAGCCGTAGGGATTGGCGAGGTAGATGGTCTTGGGCATGGGTGGGGTTCTCCGCTTGGGGTGGTGG
>VXPS01000419.1 GCA_009839425.1 Chloroflexota bacterium | reverse complement strand
CAACCCGCCACCCGCCCGCACCCTGCCCACCACAAAACCCGCCCCACCCAGAGCGCCCCCGCGGGCTCGAGCCGCGCCCCCCCCCCCTCCACCCACACCCCCCCCCCCCGCCCCCCCGGCCGCACCGGGCTCGGTGCGGTCATGGGCTCCAAGAACCTCAAGGCCATTGCCGTCCGCGGCAACCGTCGCGTCCAGGTGGCCGACCGCGATCCAGTCAGAGACACGGCCCGCTGGGTCGCCCGCGAAACGCTGGGTGAAGGCGGTACCCACCACCGGCTGCACACCTGGGGCACCGGCGCCATGGTCCGTTCCAAGCAGCTCGAAGGCCACCTCATCGTCCACAACTTCCGCGACGGGCAGCTGGACGGCGCCGGCAACATCGACGCCATCGCCATGCGCGACCAGGTCATCGATCACATGGACCGCTGTTTCGCCTGCTCCGTGCGCTGCAAGAAGCGCGTGAAGATCGACGCGCCCAAAGTCAAGGTCCGGCCCAAGTACGGCGGCCCGGAGTACGAGACGCTGGCTGCCATCGGCACCAACACCGGCGTCACCGACATCATGGCCGTCTGCAAGGGCAACGAGATGCTGAATTACCTGGGCATGGACAGCATCTCCGCCGGCGCCACCATCGCCTGGGCCATGGAAATGGACGAAATGGGCCGCCTGCGCGACTTCAACGAAGACGGCCAGTCCCTCGAGTTCGGCTCGGCCCAGGACCTTCTCGACCTGATCGAGAAGATTGCCTACCGCGACGGCATCGGCGACCTGCTGGCCGAGGGCGCCCTGCGCGCCGCGCGCGCCATCGGCGGCGACGCCGAGGACTACGTCGTCCATGTCAAGGGCCTGGAAGTCGCCATGCACGACCCCCGCGCCATGAAGGACATGCGCGACAACTACCCCATCACCCCCACCGGCGGCGACCACACCGGCGCCGGCCTCAAGCGCACCTCAGTCCGCAACACCGTGGGCCTCTGCCAGTTCCTGGACTACGACGACACGAAGGCGCTGGAACTCCTCAACGCCGTCACCGGCTGGGACATGACCCCCGAAGAACTACACGAGACCTTCGAGCGCGGCCTCACCATGGCGCGCCTCTTCAACCTGCGCGAAGGCATGACCGCCCAGGACGACCGCCTGCCCGAACGCCTGCACCAGCCCATCCGCCAGGGACCGCTCAGCGACTACCGCCTGCCCCGCGAAGAAGTTCGCACCTACGTCCAGGGCTACTACCGCGACCGCGGCTGGGATCCCGACCACGGTCTGCCCTACACGGACACCCTTGAACACCTGGGCTTCGACGCCGCGGATGCGGACCTCGGCGATCTCGTCGCCGAACGCCCCGACCCCCTCCCCGTCGGCGCGTTGCCCTACACCCTCGAACTGGAGTCAACCGCCGGCCACGAGGAGTAGCCGACGCGGCCGGCCAGGCCCCGCCGGACAGGCCTCCCTGTTAGCCACGAGCCGCGCATTCGGGCTAGATTCGGCGCTATGCATCACCATCACCACCATCGCGGGGAGACCGCGAAGCACGCCCACACCCATGGCGCGGTCGACCCGTCCATTGCGACGACCAGCCGTGGCATCTGGGCCATCAAGTGGTCATTCGTGGGCCTGGGGATTACCGCGGTGCTCCAGGCCGCCGTCTTTGCCCTGTCCGGAAGCGTGGCGTTGCTGGCCGACACCATCCACAACGTAGGCGATGCGATGACGGCCGTGCCCTTGTGGATTGCCTTCCTGTTTGCGCGCCGCGTAGCAACCCGGCGGTTCGGCTATGGCTTCGGCAGGGTCGAGGACCTCGCCGGAGCAGTTATCGTTCTCGTGATCTTGTCCAGCGCAATCGTGGCCGCCTACCAGTCCGTCGATCGGCTGCTCAACCCGCAGGACGTTGAACTGGTGTGGGCGGTTGCCGCGGCCGGGGCCATAGGCTTCATCGGCAATGAGGCTGTCGCGCTGTTCCGTATCCGCGTCGGGCGCGAAATCAACAGCGCCGCGCTGGTGGCCGACGGATACCACGCCCGGACGGATGGGCTGGCCAGCCTCGCCGTCGTCGCCGGCGCCATCGCGATCTGGGCAGGCTTCCCGATAGCCGACCCCATTGTGGGGCTGGGCATCAGCGCCCTCATCGCAAAGATTGTGTACGACTCCGCCAAAACGGTATTTGGGCGCATGCTCGACGGAGTCGACCCCGAAGTCCTTGACAACCTGGAGCACGAGGCCCTGCACGTACAAGGCGTGCGAGACGTTACCTCGTCACGCGCACGCTGGATTGGCCACCGCCTGCACGCGGAAGTGCACCTTACGGCTAGCAAAGACCTGTCGCTGACGGAGGCGCACGAACTAGCGAAGCGCGTCTCCCACGAGCTCGCCCACGCCATCACTTACCTGGGCGAGGCAGTCATCCATGTCGACCCCGCTGATCACGCAGGCACCGCGAACGATGGAACGTCCGCCCATGAACATGACGGGCAGCCACTCCACAGCCACTAACGCCCGCGACAAGGACTCCTACTCCCCGCGTCCCTCGCCCTCGGCAAACGCCTTGAAGTCGTGCAGCGTCTTCTTCGTCTGCCCCGTGAATGCAAACCGCATGACGATGGACATCAGCAGCATCTTCCAGTCGGAGAAGCGGAACTCCGTCTCCGCAATCCAGCGCGTGCGGTCCGGTCCCTCTTCCACGAACCGGTTGTTGATGTAGTTCCACACGCCTTCGGTCTCATAGGTGCCCGCCAATGCGTCCGGCAGGCTTTGCGACGTCACCGTTTCGATCATCTCGACGTCCTGGCCGCGGTGCTCGTACACCAGCCGGGAGGTCTCCCCGGCTTGCCCGGGCTCGCCGCTGACGTGCTCGAAGCTCTTCAACCCCGTCTGCCACTTCGGCATGTTGTCCCGGTTCATGAAGAGCTCGATCACGCGATCGCGCGGCAAGTCGATAACGACTTCACGGGTGTATTTCACAGGGAGCCTCCACTCCAACCAGAAGGGTCGCTAAGCAACGCGACGGTCCGTCCTCTGGACGCGCAGCACATCACCGCGGACCAGGCCGAAAGACACTCGGCGTGCTTGAACCCAAGGTACACGCTAGCGCTATTCGGTCGAACGCTAGTCCCCGCGACCCTCGCCTTCGGCAAATGCCTTGAAGTCGTTCAGGGTCTTCTTCGTCCTTGCGGTGAACAGAGGTCGCAGAACGATCGCCATAAGCTTCATCTTGAGCCCCTGGGGGCGAAAATTCGACTCGGCGATCCAGCGCGTGCGGTCCGGCCCTTCTTCCTCAAACCGGTTCGTCATCAGGTTCCAGACGCCGTCGGTCTCGTAGATGGCTGAGAAATCATCGGGCAGGTTTCGCTCCGTGATCGTCTCGATCAGCTCGAAACTGCGACCTCGGTGGTCATACACCAGGCGCGACTTGGCGCCGGACTCTCCCGGCTCGCCGCTGACGTGCTCAAAGCGTTGCAGGCCTTCCTGCCACTTCGTCAGGTTGTCGGCGTTGTCGAAAAGCTCGATCACGCGATCGCGCGGAAGGTCGATTACGACGTCGCGGGTGTATTTCACGGCGAGTCTCCAATCCAACCTCGTGGGTCATGAGGCGGCGCCACGATCCGCCCTCGGGACGCGCTGCGATTTGCGGTGGACCATGCCGAAACGTGTTCGGTGGTCTCGAACCAAAGGTACACGGCGGCGCTACTTCGGCGGCAACGACCGCGCGAATTCGGCGCCCTTCTGAACCCAGGCATCCAGCGCCGCATCGTCCGCTACGCCGTCCGCCTCCACTACCACCCAGCCCCGCATGACCCGTCCGGTCATGTCGAAGACCCGCGCATGCGGCTGTGCCAGCGCATCGTCATGGGCCTCCGGCCCAACTCGCACCATCAGCTCATCGCCGGAAATGCCGACGGCCATATTTCCGTGCAGCATGTACGCAATCCCGCCGAACATCCGCCGCTCCGTCAGCCCGGCGTCGTCCGCCAGCGCCTCGCGTATTCGCTGCGCCAGTCCCTCGTCGTAGGCCATGCGTTTCCCGGTAGCTCCAGATTCAATACCTGGCATTCTCGCGTATCGGGACCGTCGACCGCGGACAGCGGACGTTGGCCTGGATGCCGTTTCCAAGTGGCTAACGGACACTGGGTTCGTGGACGCGTGGCGGCAAGTAGATGTTTCACGTGAAACATTGACGGCGCTGGCGGATGCCGGGGGCGGAGCCGGAGCGGCGGCCTGCGCCCTGGAGGAGACACGATGATCGAGCAGATCGCAACCGTCGGGATCTACGTCGATGACCAGGAGGCGGCTCTGCGCTTCTGGGTGGACCAGGTCGGATTCGAACTGCGACGGCGCGAATCGATGGGCCGCATGGGCGATTGGCTGGAGGTCGCGCCGCCGGGCGCCGGCTCGCGCCTGGTGATCTACCCAAAGGCGATGATGCCCGACTGGGCCGAGCGCAAACCCTCGATCGTCTTCGAATGCGCCGACTGCCAGGCTGCCCACGCACGCCTGCGCGACGCCGGCGTGGAGTTCTCCAGCGAACCCCAGCCCATGGCCTGGGGCACGTTCGCGATCTTCTGCGATCCCGACGGAAACGAGTTCGGGCTGAAAGGCCCTTAACCGGATTTCGCGGATCGCTGCCCCCACTGGCCTCTCGAAGCCCGCCTCGCTAGGCTTCGGGCGTGAGATTTCTCCGGCAGCTGTCACGCTTTACCCGCCCCGAGCGCGGCATGCTCATCGGCACGGTCGCGGCTGGCTTGCTCTTCACGGCCAGCGGGCTGGTCCCGCCCCTGCTGGTCCGCCAGATCCTGATCTGGCACGCCGAAGGCACCACCGCCGAGAATGCCATGCTGGTCGTGGTGGCGGCCCTGGTGGGTGCCTACCTGGTGCGCGCCGCCGCTCGTTACACCTACGGCCTGCTGTCCCACTGGGCGGCCTACAACGTCCAGCAGGCCATGATGGTCAGCCTCTACCGCCACATCCAGACGCTGCCCCACCGCTTCTTCACCGACCGGCGCGTGGGCTCGTTGGTTTCGCGTTCCGTGGGCGACGTGGAAACGGTCGAGGACTTCGTCGCCCACGGCATCCCCGAGACCGTCATCGCCATGGCATTGCCGGCCGCCATGCTGATTGCCCTGTTCATCATCAACTGGCAACTGGCCCTGCTAGCGCTCTTGCCGATTCCCATCATTCTCGTGGCCGGTCGGTTCCTATTCCCGCACATCCGAAGCTCCTGGCGTGTGGTGCGCGAATCCGTGGCCAAGGTCACTGCCACGGTCACCGAGGGCATCGCCGGCTATGCCGTCATCAAGGCCTTCGGCCGCGAGCGCGAGCAGCTGCGAATCGTCGAGCGCAACTGGCAGCGCTACCGCGACGACATCCAGAAGGCACAGTTCTTCTCCCTAGTTCCCGCCGGAATGATCGAACTCCTCGCCGGCATCGGCCTCATCCTCGTGGTGGCCGTCGGCGGCGACCTCACCCTGCGCGGCACCGTGCCGGTGGCCGACCTGTTCGTCTTCGTCGTCTACCTGGGCTTGATCTACCAACCCGTCATTCAGCTGGCCGCCATCAGCGAGAACATCCAAAAGGCCATGGCCAGCACCGAACGGGTGTTCGAGTTGCTGGAAATCCAGACCGACCTGCGCGACAAGCCAAACGCCACGGCCCCGTTAGCGCCCGAGTGGTCGGTCGAGTTCGACCATGTCGACTTCCGCTACGAGCCGGAGGAACCAGTCTTGCAGGGCGTGTCCTTCAACGCGGAGCCCGGCGAACTCATTGCCCTGGTCGGCCCCACCGGCGTCGGCAAGTCCACCTGCGCGCACCTGGTCCCACGGTTTTACGACGTCGATAGCGGCGCGGTGCGGGTCGCCGGCGTTGACGTCCGAGACCTGCCGATGGCCTGGCTGCGCTCCAACATCTCGTTGGTCCTGCAAGAGGTCTTCCTCTTCGCCGGCACCATCCGCGACAACATCGCCTTCGGCCGTCCCGGCGCCACCGAGGAAGAGATCCTGGAGGCCGCCCGCGCCGCCAACGTCGACGAATTCGCCGAGCGTCTCCCCAGCGGCTACGACTCCCGCGTCGGCGAGCGCGGCGTACGCCTCTCCGGTGGCCAGCAACAGCGCATCTCCATCGCCCGCGCCGTCCTCAAAGACGCCCCAATCCTGATCCTGGACGAAGCCACCTCGGCGGTCGACGCCGAAACCGAAGCCCTCATCCAGGAAGCCCTCGACCGCCTGACCCTCCGCCGCACCACCCTCGTCATCGCCCACCGCCTGGCCACCGTCCGCCGCGCCGACAGGATCATCGTGCTGCGCGATGGCGGGGGCGCCGCCGCCGGATCCCACGACGAGCTCGTGGCCCACGGCGGCTGGTACGCCGACATGGTCCGCCGCCAGCAACTCAGCGCCCGCTGGCGCCTCGAAAGGGCCGCCGAAGTCCCGCTGACCTAGGTTCGCTCTACGCACGATCTTGCAGATCCGCGTCGCTCTCGTGTTCAGCGCCGAAGTGGCCGATCGGTGACTGCTCGGCTCGGCTCCCGGCGCTCAAGACTCGCCGAGTAGCTCGTTAATTTCGTGGGCAAGGGTTGGAAGACTGGTCTCAACCACATTCCAGACCAGCCGATCATCCACGTCGTCGTAGCCGTGAATCAGGAGGTTTCGGAATGAAATGATGCGCTGGTAATCGCTGATTCGCTCCGCCACGTGTCCGTCGACCTTGGCCAGTTGCGCCATGGCCTCACCGATGATCTCGAACTGGCGCTCAACCGCGGCACGCCGCATGGCGTCGCGGCTGTAGTCGCCGAATGTCTTGCTGTCCGTGAATTCATGCAATCGGCCAATGGCAAGCTGGATATCGTGCAGATACTTCCGCGTCTCACGCCGCATAGACCAGCGTTCGGCTCTCATCAACGGCTTCCCTGAAGTAAGGGTTTTTAATGGCCGAGTCGATGACCAGATCTACGGGCCGTCCGAACAAGGTCTCTAGAGATTCCAGCAAGCCGAAGTACGCGTCGGCATAGGCGCCCATGGCCTCCGGTTGGAACTCCACGACAAAGTCAAGGTCGCTGTCCTCGGTGAGGTGACCGCGGACACTGGCCGAGCCGAAGAGATCGAGCCGCTGGACTCGATAATGCCGGCAGAGTTTCCCGACCTCTTCCGTCTGCTCCGCTACGAGTGGAATCACCCGCCGAACCTCATGGTTGCTGAATGCTCACCCACGCCCGCGTCCGCTCCGACTCCCGCGCCGCGTCCACCGCCCGCGCCACCGCCAGCCCGTCGTGGAAGCTCGCCAGCCTTGAAGCCTCGCCGGCGGCACTCGCCCGCAACCCCGGAATCACAATCTCCCGGAACATCGTCGTGTTCTGCGCCCGCGGCGACTCGTGCACCCGCACCGGCACGTCGACCACTTCAGGATCGACGCCCCGCACCAGGCGCACCTGGCCGGCCCGCCGGTTACCGCCCGAGTAGCTCACAAACGCCGACGCCCGCGACCCGTGCACCTGCACGTCGGGCGTGGGTCCGGGCCGCGTAAAGGTCGTCTGTCCAGCGGTGAAAGTGAAGAGTGCGCCGGACGCCATTTCGCCGTGGATCGTGCCGAAATCGCTGGCGGTGACTTCGGCCATTGGTGTACCCGGCGCCACCCCCTGCGGGTTCTCAGCCGACCAGCGGTTGGCATCCACCCGCGAAATGTCACCCATGTCCGGCCGCTCCGGGACCACGATCGGTAGGTGCCCCATCACCGCCGTGATCTCGCTGCCGGTCAGATACCGCGCCAGGTCCAGCAGGTGCACGCCCAGCAGGCCGATCGATCCGGCCGGGCACTCCTCCTCCGTCATCCACCACTGCACCGGCTCGTGCAGCGCGCGCGGCTGCCAGATCCGGCCGAACATCGCTTGCACCTCGCCGATCTCGCCCTCGTCGATCAGCCGCCGGACCGTCTGCATCGGTTCCGCGAACCGCATGTAGTGCCCCAGGCCGTGCCCCAGGCCCGTTCGTTCGGCCGCGGCCACCATCTCGGCGCACTGCTCCGCCGTATTGGCCAGCGGCTTCTCGCACAACACGTGCTTGCCCGCCTCCAGCGCGGCAACGGCCACCGGATGGTGAGTGGCGTTGCTCGTCACGATCGCCACCACGTCCAGGTCGTCCCGCGCCACCAGCTCACGCCAGTCCGTATGGGTGTCGGGCATTCCGTAAGCCGCCGCCGTCTCGGCCAGCGGCCCGGGCCGGCGCGCGGCAATCGCGCGTAATTCCAGGTCCGGCAGATCGACCGCCGGATTCAAATACGTGGGCGCAAAGAGCCCCGTGGCGCCAACCACGCCAACTCGCAAGACGTTCGATTCACTCATGTCGGCGCCACCTCAAACCGGGTCCGGAACGTCCGGCGCGGGCCGTCCGCGCAGCTCGCGCGTAACGCTGACGAGATAGTAGAGGCCTGAAGCCACCGTCATGACCAGCGCAAACATCACCAGGGCCCAGGTCAGCGGCACCCGGTCCCAGATCAGCGCCGTCAGCCCGATGTACTGCCACATCATCTTCATCTTGCCCAGCTGTCCCGCGCTTACCGTAACGCCCTGCGCGCCGGCATAGGCCCGCATCCCCATCACAAACAGCTCGCGCGCAATAAAGCCGAACGCGATCCATCCCGGAATCCAGCCCAGTTCCACCATCGTGATCACCAACGCGGCCACCACCAGCTTGTCGCCCACCAGGTCGAAGAAGATGCCCAGTTGCGTGCCGGATCCGTAGCGGCGCGCGATCAGCCCGTCCAGCACATCGGTGATACCCGCCACGATGAACAGGCAGGCCGCGGCCTGGTTCGATGCCTGGCCGTCCCAAAGCAGCAGCCCAATCATCAGCGGAATCACCAGCACCCTGAACCCGGTCAACAGGTTGGGCAGACGAGCAATCCACCCGGTGGCACCCCGGTCTGCCGACCGCCGACCTGCATGGTCGTCTTGCGGGAATTTCGGCTCAGCCACCGGCATCAACCTGCCAGGTCCGCTGATATGAGCCGCCGGGCGGGCCCAGCAAGCCGATTGAGGCGCCGTCGATTCGCACCTCGATAGCATCGGGCGCTTCGGCGCGCACCGCAATCTCCCGCTGTGCCGACCAGGTTTGACTCGATCCTGCCGAGATCTCTCCATCGAAGACCGACCGGCCATCGATAACGACCGCGATCTCAGTCGGCCGCACGGCGACCAGTTCCAGCACGCCGCCAACTCTCAGCCCGGCCCCGGCTGGTGATGCGGCGCGCGTGGGCGACTCCAGGGTTACCGGCATGGGCAGCCCGCCTGATTGGACCACCAGCAGCACCGCCGCCACGATCGCGGCCACCACCGCAATGACCCCGGCAATCAATCGACCCCGGCGACGGCGCAACGCCCGGTCGGGGGCGCCGGCGGCCAGGCGTCGCGCGCTGAGCGCCGTGGTGTACGCGTTCAGAACAGGCTCCTCGGGTACTGCAAGAGCCCGCGCATACACGCGTATAAGACCCCGCGTGAACGGCTCGGCCGGCAGCACGTCCAGATTGTCGGTTTCCAGCGCAATCAGATTGTGGCGCGGAATCCGCGTGGCGCTCGCTACCGCCTCAAGACTCAGCCCGGACTGGTCCCGAGCCGCGCGCAACATTTCACCCATCGTCGCCATATTGGATTATCGCGCGACGAATGGTCGGAGTGCTCGGACCCTTACGTTCGCTGGATGCTGAAGTCCGGCCGCGGCTTCAGGATGATTCCCAGGCCCGTCAGCCGTTCGTTGGCGTTGGCGATATCCACGAACTGGTTCAGAAAGTCGTCCATGCCGGACCGCAACTCTTCGTTCACCGTCGCGTTGTTGCCCTGATGCTCGGTCACGAGCGAGTCTCGCCACGTTCCCAGCAGTTGCGTCAGGCCTTCCTGTAGGACCGCGGCGATGAGCCGATCCGCCAGCTCGGGCACCCCCAGCCGGATATACGCGGTCAAGTCCGTCACGTCGTATTGGAAATCCACGACCAGATCTTCGGGCTCCGCTTCAGTCGGCAGGATCAGCGTCACCGGCGCCGCTCGATCCGTCAGATTGATGAGCCGTCGATCCGTCACCGGCTGAGGCCAACTCCAGAACAGCCCCGGTCCCTGTATGACGCTGAGCGTCCCCAGGTCGGACTCGTCCGGCTGGTCGAATCCCTTGCCCAGCGCGAACACGCCGCCGCTGCCTGGGAATACCGCCGCCTCGTTCTGAAGCAGGATGAGCGCGTCGTCGGCGCTCAGCCGAAAGACCCCGGCAGCCAGAAAGGTCACAGCCGCCGCCAGCGCCCCGAGCAGGAGAATCGCCGGAATAGTCACGAACGTGGGCACGCGCGACCGTGAGGCAGGGTCATATGGCGAAGTTATCGAGGCAATGTGCGCCGAGTTTCGCCGCGCATACAGCCCGGGAATGAGGCGTCGAGGCGGCCGGCCGGCCCGTCGAAACTGGGCGGCCATGTCGGCCGCGAAGGCGTGCACGGCGGCCTGGTTGTAGTGGGCCGCCAACTGCTTCAGGCGGTCGAATCTCGTCGCAAGCCGTAGCGCCCGCTGCCCGTCGATCCGCGGCCGTCCGCTCATCAGGCTCCCAATGTCCGCCAGCAGCGCATCGGCGGCGGCCAGGAACGACCCCGCGTCTTCGCGCACTTGCAACTCAGCCACCCGCAGAGCGCTCTCCGCGCCGCGCGCCAGCGGACGCGCCGCAATCCGTCCGTGTGCGCGGCGGATCAACCAGGCGGACGGCAGCAGCGATATCAGGACCGCCAGCGGCAGTCCGCCCAGGGAACCGCCGGCGCTGCCCAGAAAGTCCGCAGCCATCCCTCCTACGGCCGGGACATTGCGGATCGGTAGCGACAGCAGCCCCAGCAGCGCCGCGACCAGGAACGGCAGTCCCGCCGCCGCGATCACGTGCGCCCACTGTCGGGCTCGCGCATGGCGCCCCGAACGCCGCAGCCCTCGCACGGCCTTGGCTTCGATCCCCTCCACGGCCGAGGCGTCGCCCGGAAGCGCGTCAACGCGTAGCGTGCGAGCGGGAATCAGCGCTCGCCCCGCCACCTGCCGGAGTCGATGCCGATCGTGTGCGATCAGCACCGAACCGTTCGGACCCGCGGGAATGGGCACATAGTCCAGCGGAATCGCCGCCGGGTCGTCGCGTTCGGTCGTCATGCTCGCCTCGGACGATGGCTCGGTCCGCATCTACAGGGTCTCCGGCGCCACGGCGGCCGGCCCGGCAATGAAGACGGCGCCCGCAGCCGCGGCCAGGGCCGCCGCCCGTCGGCTCCCAATCCGACCCACCGCCACGGCCGAAGCTCCGATCGCCCCGGTCCGGTGCGCCGCCCACGAGGCCAGCGTGCGGTCCGCTGGCTGACCCGGGGCGGTCGCCAGCACCCCTGGCGCGAGCGGAAGAACTCCGGCCCGATGCAAGTCGTCAGCTTGCGGCGCCAGCAGGTTGATGCCTCGCCGGCGAATCTCATCCGCGGCGCGCTGCCCTTCGTCCGCGCCGATTTGCGCGCGCCGGTCGTCATACCACCGCACGTCGGACTGCTGGCCCTGCGCATGGACGATAAAGGCCAGTCCCTGGGCCTCCAGCGCCGGGCCGCCGTCTCGTAGGTCCAGGACAAACGACGGCTCGAAGGCGTCCAGCGATGCGCGCAGCGCCGCCCACGCGCGGGGCCGGACCGGTGAAGCCAGCAGCCGCAGGGCTGCCGCCAACCCAAACGCCGGCTGTTCCGGCCGGGGAATGTCCCCAAACGCGGCGGGTTCCACCACGCACAACAGCAGCGCGACCCGTGAGAGCAGCGACTGTCGGTCGCTGGCGGGCGTTCCCAACGCGCGCGCCACCGCTCGCCCGGCCGCGAGCACCGGCATGGTGAGCGTATTGGGCACCGCGTCGATCGCAATTCGAACCTCCGCCGCCGAGTCGCCGGCCGTTAGTTCCAGCACGCGACCCTCCCGTAAACCGCCGATGGGACCTTCGTAAATCGTGCGCTCGGCATAGACGCCGGCCAGCTTTGCGGTCTCCTCCCGCCAGTCCGTCGGTCGCAGCAATCGGCGATAGCGAGGCTCGTCAATGGGAATGTCGACGCGCACGCCCTCGGCAATCACGATGTAACGTCCTCGGGGCCGCAACTCATCCTGCGTCCCTCGTCGCCGGGACAGGTGCAGGCAGCGCCAGTCGCGACAGGTTGTGCTGGGTCTCGTCCGCGACCCAGAAGCCGATGTGCGGCGGCAGCGTGGACGGGGGCATGCCCCCCGCCAGGGCCTCATACACCTCGGCAACCTCGTCCAGCCCCTCCGCGCGCGCCTGCACTGCGCCCAGCGCGTAGGCGGCCGTGTCGTCGTCGACCTCCCGCATCGAGCGCTCGATACGACCAAGTCCGACGTGAGCGTCCGAGCTGACCAGCGGCGATTGCGCCGGCGCGGTCGGCGATTGGGCCACCCGCGCATCCAGGCCGAGCAGCCATCGCAGCCAGCGCCGACCGGCAAGCAACCATGCGCCGGCCAGCGCCGGAACCCAGTGGCCGCTGGACGCGATGATCAGCGCCAGCCCCAGCGCCAATTCCATCCAGATCATCATTCGGCCGCGGCGTCGAGACTGATCTTGCGGCGCGACACCTCCCGCCAGGCGCGCGTAGTCCACCGCCATCACGGCGGCCCGCGCGGCCAGGGGCGCCGAGAACTGCTGGCTTTGCGGCTGGATCAGCGCAATACGCCAGCCCCAGAACTGCGGGCTCCGGGCTGGCGCCGCTTGCAGAATTGCCGCCGTTGACCGGTCGGCTCTGAGCACATAGCCGTCACGGATCGGTATCGCCCAGCAGGCCAGATTCATCATTGCGAGCGAGCTTCCAGGTAGGTCAGCGGCTGCGGGGCCGCTCCTCGGCGGCGCACTCGCGACCGCAGCCAGGCCAGGCGGCCCGCTGGTGTTGAGGCGTCCCGCGCGGGCGCCATCGCTGGATTTAACCTCGCCGCCGCCGGCCAGCGCACGCGGATTCGCGCTGCGCGCTCCAGGCGCATCAGGTCGCGCGGCTCGTTGGGCTGGTCGGCAAACCGCCAGAGATCGCGCAGCCGCGCCAGCGAGTCGCCGTCGCGTCCAACCGCCGTCGTGGGCAGCAACTCGCCAACCTCCAGCGTCGCCCGGGCGCTTGCCCCGGCCCGTCGGCGCGCCACGGCGCGCCACGCATGCAGCACGCCCGGCAGGAATCCCAGCGGCGCCGCCCAGGCCACCACCGCATGCACGGGCTCGCGGTTCAGGAACAGAAACGCCAGCAACACGCCAAACACGCCGAGTTCAAGCAAGCCCATCAGCAGCGCCAGCAGCCACCGTCGGCCCTCCGCCGCCGTGCGCACCGCGTGAGCAAACAGATCCGCTTCGACCCGCGCCCGAATGACCGCCAGTTCACCCATCGAGAGCGGCAACCGGCTGTACAGCGCAATCTGAAACGGCCCGGCCACGGCGTCCAGCCGCTCGTAGTCGGCGTCGATCAGCACCGCGCTCCCCGTGTCCGTGGGAACCACGAATGCATCGATCAGTTGGGCGTTGGGATCGGAGTCCTGCACGGCGATAGAAGGCTCCAGCGGCGCCACGGCACGCCACGATGACGGCGGCGCGAGTATCTGAGTGTATATCGCCACCAAACCTGAAATCGGACCCAAACGCACCTTCGCGTGTGAAGATGAGGCCATGCGTTTGCGACGATCCCGCTCCCTCGCCGACTGCTTCGACGTCCTGGTCGTCGGCGCCGGCCACGCCGGTTGCGAGGCGGCCCTGGCCGCCGCGCGCATGGGTCGTCGCACCGCCCTGCTGAGCACCAACCTCGGCACCGTCGCCCAAATGCCCTGCAACCCATCGATTGGCGGCCCTGCCAAGGGCAACCTCGTCCGCGAGATCGACGCCCTCGGCGGCGAGATGGGCCGCCACACCGACCGCACGCAGATCCAGATCCGCGAGCTCAACACCAGCAAGGGCCCGGCTGTCCGCGCCCTACGCGCCCAGTGCGACAAGCACGCCTACGGACGGCTCATGCGGCGGGTCTTGGAGACGCAAATCAACCTGACGCTCCTCGAAGCACACGTCGACAGCCTCATCTGGAACCCCGAACCGGCGAACGGAGCCCGCACCTGGCGCCTCCGCGGTGTCCGCACCGGGCACGGTATGGAAATCCGCGCCTCCGCCACCGTCGTCACGACCGGCACCTTCCTGCAGGGCCGCATCATCATGGGTGACCAGGCGTCCCCCGGAGGTCGCCGCGGCGAACCGCCCGCCACCGCGCTATCCGAAGACCTGCGCCAAGCTGGTCTTGAACTCGGTCGCCTCAAGACTGGCACCCCACCGCGCCTGGACGCCTCGAGCATCGACTACACCCGCACCCGCGTGCAGCACGGCAGCGAGCACCCGCTCTGGTTCAGCTTCGATCCGCCGCCACGCGCCGAGTGGTACGTAACCCAGCCGGACTCCGTCTATCCCCACGTCCCGCCCCCCGGCTGGCGCACCCAGATGGCCTGCTACCAGGTCCACACCACGCCAAAAACCCACCAGCTCATCCGCGACAACCTGCACCGCGCGCCGATGTACAACGGCGCCATCAAGGCCTCCGGTCCGCGCTACTGCCCCTCCATCGAGGACAAGATCGTCCGCTTCGCGCACAAGGACTCGCACTCGCTTTTCCTTGAACCCGAGGGCTTCCGCACCCACGAGGTCTACGTCCAGGGCGCCAATACCAGCCTGCCGGCCGACGTGCAGTTGGCCATGATTCAGACCATCCCGGGCCTCGAGTCCGCCGAAATGCTGCGCCCGGGCTACGCCGTCGAGTATGACTTCGTCCACCCCCGCCAGCTCCGCCGCTCCCTCGAAGTCCGCAATGCCCGCGGCCTCTTTCTCGCCGGCCAGGTCAACGGCACCACCGGCTACGAAGAGGCCGCCGCCCAGGGCCTCATGGCCGGCATCAACGCCGCCCGCCGTTCGCTTGGCCAGGACCCGGTCGAACTCGGCCGCGCCCAAGCCTACATCGGCGTCATGATCGACGACCTCGTCACCAGCGACCTCACCGAGCCCTACCGCCTTCACACCTCCCGCGCCGAATACCGCCTGCTCCTCCGTCATGACAGCGCCGACCGGCGCCTTACTGAGCTTGGACACGAGATCGGCCTGGCCTCCGACCGTCGTCTCACCCGTCTCCGTAGCCAGCGCGACCGGTCAGACGCGACGATGGATTGGCTGAGGCGCCTGCGCGTACCCGCCACGCCCGCCGTCAACCGACGTCTGCACGACCTCGAGTTGGCCCCGTTCCGCCAGACCACCCGCGGTCTCGAACTCCTCGCCCGCACCGGCATCACCTGCGACCTCATCGCCGACCTCGCCGGCGATCCGCCGCCTCCCCCTGAGGCCGCCGCGCACGTCGAGTTCGAAGTTAAGTACGCCGGCTACATCCGCCAGCAGGAAGCCCAGGTCCGCCGCGCAGCCGCCATGGAAGACCACCGGATCCCGCCCGACCTGGCCTACCTCGACCTCCGTGCCCTGCGCACCGAAGCCCGCCACCGCCTCGAGCGCTTCCGCCCCGCCACCGTCGGCCAGGCTGCCCGCCTCGAAGGCGTCACCCCCTCCGACATCGCCGGCCTCCTCGTCTACCTCAAGCGCCACGCCGAAACGGCCGACGCCGAGAGGCACTAATCCCAGAGACGAGCCCCGACCCTCGCCAGTCCATCGAGACGAGCGAGGGTCGGGAAAGACCGTCAACGTCGAGTCGTGATCGATCTATTGCATACGCCGCCGGATCCCGCGGATCACCGTCCGATGAACGCCAAGCGCGCCAAGCCCAATCGCTCCAATTGCGGCCCCAATGGGAGCAACGATGACTCCGATAACGATTGCCGCGTTGGCCGCCCACTGACCGATGCCGGTCAACACCTCAACTGAGTTGTTCACCGTCTCGCTGGGATCCCAGTCGCGCTCGGCCGTGTCTACGACTTCGACTGAGTCCTCGGGAATCGCCGTCAGGAAGGTCACGCTGCGGTTGTCCACGGATGCGCGGTCGCGCTCCGATGCCTCGATCGAAGTCGTAAACCACTGCCGCGCCGCCGCCGATTCCAGGCGCGCCAGGTAACTCACCGTTCCATTGGCGCCGGGCGCCAGTTCCGGGAACTCCCACACGATCGCGTGCTGATCCGCGTCATATTGACCGCCCCTGGTCGCTCGGATGAACTCGATGCCTGAGGGCAACCCTTCGACTAGCCGCACGTCCCTGGCATCGGCGTTGCCCCGGTTGGCATAACCCACCGAGTAGCTCGACTCGCGGCCCACCTGCACCTCCACATCGCGTTCCTTGTCCAGGCTGAGGTCGACGAAGAACGGCAGCCGGACCTCGTCGTGATCCAGGTCGGAGCCGCGCACGTCGCTCGCCGTGCTTGCCTTCGCCCGCACCTCCATCGTCCGGCCGTCACCCTCCAGGCGCGCGGTCGTCCGCAGTTCCAGCGATTGGCCCGGCGCCATTCGGTCGATCGTCCAGACCACGCTGTGCGTCGCCTCTTCGTACTGCCCGGGCTTCGTCGCGAACTGGAACACCAGGTCCGGGTCCAGGTGATCGCGCAGCACAACCTCGCGCAACTCCACCGTCCCGTCATTGATCACCGTGATCGGAAACTCCACCGACTCGTGCATGGCGTACCGGTCCGGCGCGCGCCGCTCCACGCGCAGGTCGGGCACCGGGTGCAGGTTCACCGTGATGGTGGACAGCGCCGCCTGGTCGGCCAGCACGTTCAGTTGACCCTGGAACATCTCGATCTGCTCGCGCACCTTGGCGACTTCGCGCTGGACCTCCAGCGTGCTCTGCACCGTTCGGGAGGTCGCCATGATCTCCAGCAGCTGCTTCTCCGTGGCCTGCGCGTTGCGCATCCGCGACTCGATGTCCGTGAAGGCCGCCGTCACGTCGCGCCCGGTCACGTCCTCGGCCACCACCTCGCGCCCGTGCGACCGAATCCGCTCGATCGTCTCGTCGAATCGCTCGGCCGGAACCCGTAACGTGATCGAGCTGATCCGGTACGGCTCGTTGCCGCCGATCTCCGTGTGCGACACAAACGCTCCGGCGATCGACGCCACCATGCCCCGAATCGCCTTCACGCTCGTAGGCACGTCGGCCACCACGATCCCGATGCTGCCCGTTCGAATGACCTTCCGCCCCGAGTCGGGCACCTGCGTCTCGGACGCCAGCAGGGAGCCCGTCAGGCTCTGGCCCTGCGCCCCGTTGGCCGGCGCGGCGTCCTGGACGATCGAGCCGGCTGTCCCTGGATCCGTCGTCGCCACCGCCTCGAACTGGACGGCCTGCGTAACCGTCTTCTCGACCCGCTGCGCGACGACCCGCTCGACCGGTACCTCCTTGACCACAATCTTCTCGACCGGAACTTCCTTGATCACAGTCTTCTCAACGGCCTGGGAAGCAGCGGCGGCGGGATACGACGCCGCCATCGGGGCGCGCGCGGCGCTGGCCATTTCGGACTCCCCGCAGGACGCAACCAGCATCGCCGCAAGCGGAATCGCCAACATCAGCGTTCGTCTTGGTCCTCGCATCACTCGCCTCCCGACCCAATCGATCTATATGTGCCGAGCGTTCACGTCTGAGGCATGAATCCCCGCGTGCGCGACTCGGCTCTGCGGTACGCCTTCAAAGAGATGTACGCAGGGAGGACTGGATTCGTTCCCTGGGTTCGGGACTTTTCTAGTCGAACTGCGAAAGACGACCGAACGACCGGCCATCCCCGCAATCAGCTGCGCGTCGGCGCCCCGATCACCCTCGCCGCCGCTTGATCGCCCGGATCCCCCGCCAGGCCAGCACCCCAACCACCGCGAACGGCCCCGCCACGATCACCAGCACGATTGCCGCATTGGCCAGGAACCGCAGCACGTCCAGCAGCAACCCCACCGCGTCCCGCGCCGTCGACCCCGGCCCGAACACGTCCCGGCCCGCCACGTCTTCCGGCAACGCCGTTAGGAACGTCACCACCCGGTTGTCCACGTCGGCCCGATCCTCGTCGGCCGACTCGATCGTCGTCTCGGTCTGAAACCGTCCCTCGCTTCGGTCCACCCGAGCCTCGTAGAAGACGCCCTGCCCCGAGTCGGGCGACATCCGCGGGAACTCCCACACCACCGTTCGCGAGCCCTCGTCGTAGCGTCCGCCGCCCTCCGCCCGCACGAACGTCATGCCCTCCGGCAGACGCTCCGTCAGCCGAACCTCCCGCGCGTCGCCGTTGCCATGATTCTGGAAGCTGAGGAAATACGTCACGTCCCGCCCCACGGGCACCGACGCCTCGCCCTCTTTGAACACGCTCAGGTCCACAAAGAACGGCAGCGTCGCCTCCGCCCGGTCCTCCGACGGCTCGCGCACGACCCCGCTGGCCGTAATCGTCGCGCTCACCTGCATCGGCTCTCCGTCGCCCTCCAGCCGCACCCGCGACCACACATCCCGCGACGAGTTCGCCTCTAGTCGGTCAAACTCCCAAATCACACTGTGCGAGGCCGCCTCGTACACCCCCTGCGACGACGCCCACTCAAACACCATCCCCGGCGCCAGCTGATCCCGCACCACCACGTCCCGCAGGTCCACCGTGCCGTGGTTCGCAATCGTGATCGGCAGCTCCGTGCTGCCGTGCATCACGTAACCCTCGGGCGAGAACCGCTCGATCCGCAGGTCCGGCGCCGGATGCAGCTGCACCGTGATCGTCGCCAGGTCCGTCTGGTTCGCCAGCAGGTTCAGCTGCCCCTGCAACACCTCAATGCGCGAGCGCACCTCCAGCAACTCCCGCTGCACCTCCAGCGTGTCGCTCACCGTCCGCGCCGTCGCCAGGATGTCCAGCAGCTGCTGCTCGGTCGCCTGCGCCGTCCGCAGCCGCGCCTCCAGGTCGGTGAAGTCCGCCGTCACGTCGCGCCCGCCCACGGCCTCGAACAACACCTCGCTGCCCAACTCGCGCACCAGCCGCCGCGCCTCGTCGAACCGCTCCACCGGCACCCGCAACCTCACCGTGCTGATCGACCGCGGATCGTCGTCCCGCACGTCCGCCGAGTCCACAAACGCCTCCGGAATCCCCTGCACCAGCGCCTGTAACTGCCGCACCGCCTCGTCCACATCGCCCACCACGATCCCCACCGTCGCGTCCCGAATCACCCGCCGCGCCGGCGCCGCCTGCTCAGACTCAACGACCACCTGCTTCATCGCCGCCGCCTCGACCGGGACCTCCTTCATGACGACCTGCGGTGCCGCCGCGGCCGGCGCCGCGGCAACCCGAATCGCCGCTCGCTCCGCCGCCACTCCCATCGCCGTCGCCGTATCTCGCGACATTCGACCGCTTTCACTCTCGGCCATCACTGCCGCCGGCTCGTGGGCCATCGCGGCCGCCGGAGCGGCCATCGACTGTTCGAACGACTCCTCATCCCCACCGAACGGAAACTCCCCGCACGCCGCCAGAGCCAGCGCGCCAACCACCAAAGCCGCCGCCAACACTCGGATTCGCCTCGGCATGACGCGCTCCTACTGACGTTCACGTTCAGGAAGCGGCCCCGGGCGTTGCCCCGGAGACCCTTCCGCTTCAAGACCGGTGTCTTATTCACATCTGCCGCAGCCGACGCTCTTACGCGTGT
>VXPS01000314.1:17961-19980 GCA_009839425.1 Chloroflexota bacterium | reverse complement strand
ACTTGCGGCCTCGGCGCGAATTCCGGCGACGACGACAAAGGACGCCAGCATGCACAACCGTGACAGCGACATGGACCTTGCCTCCCTGGTTCGTACCATCCCCGACTACCCCAAGCCCGGAATCCTCTTTCGCGATATTACAACGCTCATTCAGGATGGTGGAGGATTTCGACAAGTCGCTGAACGCCTTGCCGATCGTTACCGGTCACGGGGGCTTGACAAGGTCGCAGGAATCGAGGCGCGCGGGCTCATTTTCGGGGCCACGATCGCGGCCGACCTGGGGATCGGCTTCGTGCCGGTGCGCAAGCCGGGCAAGCTGCCGCACGAGACCATCGCGGAACGCTACACGCTGGAATACGGGACGGACTCGCTGGAAGTTCACCGTGACGCAATTCGCCCCGGCGAGCGGGTGCTCCTGGTCGACGACCTGCTCGCGACCGGCGGCACGGCAGTCGCGGCGTCCAAGCTCGTGCGTCGACTCGGCGGCGTGCTCGACGAGTTCGCGGTCGTGATCGAACTTACCGGATTGCCCGGTCGGGAGCGTCTCGACGAGGCAGACGTTCCCATGTTCGCACTCCTGCAGATGAGTGACAGCTGACCGGCCGCGAGTGCCGGATCTCGAGCCGGCGGTCAGCGCCGGCGGCCGCGCGGAAACCAGACCGGCGTTCGACCTGCACGCCCCGTAGGGGATACCTGCCGGCCGCTGGAATAGCCCAAGCCGGGCGGTCCCGCGCCCGACGTACGCGGCGCCTCGGCCTGTAACGTTTCTATATTCCTGATATGTTCCTATAATATCCCAACTCCGATGGGTTCGGATGCGAACAGTGCGAGCAGGCGGCGAAACGCGGGGCGGCACCGGGCTGGAGACGATTCCCACAGGTCGCAAGGCGGTTCGTGGCGAGGTTCCGCTGCTTCCGGCGCCGGCCAATTGGTCGGCGGGATTGGCCCCGCTGACCGGTGCGCTGCGGCTGCACACCGTGCGCCATCAGATCACGCTTCCTTTCGCACGTCCTGCCGTCGAAAAGGCCGACGGTTGGTTCGGTTTCGAGCCCGGAGCGGTGTTCGTCCAGGTCCTCCGCGAGACTGCGCGTCGGGGTCCGGACCGCTGGCGTCTCGCCGTGCTCCGCGCGGGCGGGCCCGGCGAGCGCTTGTGCCGAGTCACGGGTGTCCGTCCGGGTGCAGAACTACTCCTTTGGGTCACCGGCAAGGGTCGCACCGAACGTGTGCTGCGAACGTTTGCGGCGATCCGTCGCCTGGGAATCGATCCGGTCGACGTCTCCCCGCCTTGGTTTGCCGGTGCCGGCGCCGCGCTGAACGCCGACATCGCGCCGCCTCCGTACTCGGCTGATCAGCATGCCGCGTATCTCGCCGTCAAGCAGGTGGGAGGGTGAGGCGCCCCGAATACGTCGGCGTCCTCGTGATCGCGGCCGGAATGCTCGCGGCTGCCTGGACGAGTGAGCGCGATCCATGGCTCATCTACAACGCGTCGGAGAGCGCCCCCGTCGGGTTCTACCTGCGGTCGGCCCGACCGGCGGCGACCGGCGACTTCACTTTGGTGAGGGCCGACAGCCGACCGGGAATTGAAGCTGCCGGCCGCGGCCTGGTCCCCCGCGGGACTCCCCTCGTCAAACGTCTGGCGGCGGTGCCGGGCGACCGGGTTTGCCGGCATGCGGCGCACGTCACGATCAACGGTCGCCTGGTCGCCGCGGCCCTCGGTCACGATCGGGAGCGCCGTCCGCTTCCAGTTTGGTCGGGCTGCGTGCGGCTGCGCGCCGGTGAGGCATTCCTGCTGCAGGATCATCCGCGTTCGTTCGACGGTCGGTACCTCGGACCGACACTCATGTCCGACCTCGCCGGTCGGCTGGTCCGGCTCGGGTCGCTCGGCTGGCTTGCCGGGGACAGCTCCTGACGGCTGCAGGCGGGGCGCGGCTCCGCGGCGAAGGCCGGACGGCGCCCCCCTTCCTGCGCCGCGTCCAGGCGCTGGGGCATCTGCGTGGCGGTCGGACGAACACCGCGCGC
>VXPS01000314.1:0-17861 GCA_009839425.1 Chloroflexota bacterium | reverse complement strand
GCGCCGCGTCCAGGCGCTGGGGCATCTGCGTGGCGGTCGGACGAACACCGCGCGCGGCGCCCGGCGGTTTCATGCGCCCGGCCAACGTCGCTGCATTGTCAGGCTGAGCTGTCTCGGTGCGACCGGGGCCGCCAATACCCGCGCGCATCTCCGGTATCTCGGGCGGGACGGCGTCGAGCCGGACGGCAGTCCCGGCGCGCTGTACGGCCCCGACGGCCAGCGGGTTGCCCAGGATGCGTTCATCGAACGGGCCAGCGGCGACCGGGGGCAGGCACGGATCATGCTGTCCCCCGACGATGCGTCCGAACTGGGGCGACTTCGCGACGTGACCTGCGAGGTCATGGCCGGCCTCGCGCGCGACCTTGACCGGGAACTCGACTGGGTCGCGGTCGACCACGCCAACACGGGCCGTCTGCACGCCCACGTGGTGGTGCGCGGGCGCGATGCCGACGGGCAGGCACTCCAATGGGATCGGCGCGGGCTGCACCGGCGGGTCCGCGCCCTGGCTGTGGCCGCACTGACGCGGGAACTCGGGCCGGATTCAGGCCGGACGCTGCGCGAACGGCTGCGGGCCGAAGCGCGCAGCCAGCAACTCACCGGACTCGACCTCAGCCTGGTCGAGCGGTCCCGAGGCGGCGTCGTCGATCTGCGGGATCGGCCGGAGGGACGCGACGCGCGCCTGGGCCGGGCCCGCATGATCGACCGGGTGCGCACCCTCTCGCGGATGGGCCTGGCGGCGGAGACCGCCCCGTTGCGGTGGGAGCTGGCTCCGGACACGCTGCCCACGCTTCGCGCCATGGGCGAGCGGCGGGAGACCTATCGCCTGCTGGAACGGGCCATTGCGGATACCGGGTTGCGCCGGCCCCTGCGGGATCGCGCCGTCGCCGATGGTCGGGTGCTCGAGCGGGGCATCACGGGGGCGTTGGTGGCCTGGGGCCGTCGGGCTGGCGCGGCGTCGCTCCCGTACGCGGTGGTCGACGGAACGGACGGCAGGGCTTGGTACGCCGACGTCATCGATCTGCCCGCCGGAATCTCGGCCGGCATGATCGTCGAACTCCGTGCAGCCAACCCGGACCTGGCGGCGCTCGACCGGGCGATCGAGGCGGAGGCCCGGTCGCGTAACGGGTTCTGGTTTTCCGGGCGGGCCGGCCGGGAGGATGCCGACCGCCGCGTGCGCGCACTGGCGCGCGTCGGTCTGGCCGGACCGGCCGGGGACGACTGCTGGCGGGTGGCCGACGGCCTCGGATCGCGCATTCGCGCCGCGGGCCTTGCGCGTGAGTACCGGGGAACCGCCGTCCAGGTTCTCGATCCCCTCGCTCTCGACCGGCAAGCCTCCCACCCGGGCCCGACCTGGCTGGACACCTTGGCCCGGTCCGGCTGCAGGATTGCCGGTCGGGGTTTCGGGCAGGGAGTACGCGAGGCACTGGCGGACCGTCGGCGCCTCGAACTCGGGGTCTCGGAGCAGCAAACGGATCTGGGCGGTGCCGGCCGGGTGTGGCCCGGAGGGCGCCGCCGACCGGAAATTCATCGGCCACGGTACGGGCCGGATCGCGGCGACTGAGATTCGGGTCGGAGGCCGGGAGCGGCGAGTCAACCCCGTCAGGACAGGGTCGGTACCCGGGCAGAACGTCGCAACAGTGCGCGCTCGGTCACAAGCCTGACGTGTATTACTAAAGTTCTTGTTTTGTTCTCATTGCTGTGTATGCTCGCCGGTCCGCTGCCGCCGGAGACCGTGCCGATGACACCCACCCGACTGCTGATCGGTCAGGGTCTTCTCGTCACGATCGTGGTGGGCTTCGTGCTGTGGAGCGCGACCCAGTGGACGGCCGTTCTGCTGCGGGGTCAGTACGCCCTGGGGCCGCCGTGGTTCGAGTTCCTTGGGTTCGGCATCCACTGGCCGTGGCGGCTGTTCGAGTGGTGGTACGCCTTCGGCACCGCAGCCCCCGGGGTGTTCTCGCGTACCGGTGGGCTGGCCGCGTTCGCCGGGATTTCCGGGTTCGTGATCGCCGTGATCGGCTCGCTCTGGCGAGCCCGCACTGGGGGCCGGGCCGTTTCGCATGGTTCCGCGCGTTGGGCGCGCATGGCCGACATCAGGCGATGCGGGCTCCTGGCGGACCGGGGAGTCATGCTGGGCCGGTTCGGGCGCCGGTACCTCCGGCACGACGGGCCTGAGCACGTCATGGCGTTCGCGCCCACCCGTTCGGGGAAGGGGGTCGGTCTGGTGGTGCCGACGCTTCTGGCCTGGCCGGAATCGACGGTCGTCCACGACATCAAGGGCGAGAACTGGCGGCTTACCGCCGGCTGGCGTGCGCGCTTCTCCCACTGCCTGTGCTTCGATCCGACGGACCCCCGCTCGGTCCGCTACAACCCGCTCCTGGAGGTTCGACGCGGCCCCTGCGAGGTTCGCGACGTCCAGAACATCGCCGACATCCTGGTCGATCCCGAGGGCGCGCTTGACCGCCGGAACCACTGGGAGAAGACCAGTCACGCGCTGCTGGTCGGCGTCATCCTCCACGTGTTGTATGCCGAGCGCGACAAGACGCTGGCCCGCGTGGCGGCGATCCTCTCGGATCCGGCGCATTCGTTCGAACAGACGCTGACCCGGATGATGCACGTGCCGCATCTCGGCGGCGACGCCTCCGGACGGCCGCATCCGGTGGTCGCGCAGGTCGCCCGCGAACTCCTCAACAAGTCCGATAACGAGCGCTCGGGCGTCCTGTCGACCGCGATGAGTTTCCTGGCCCTGTACCGCGATCCCGCGATCGCCCATGTCACCGGGTCTTCCGACTGGCGCATCGCCGATCTCATGCACGCCCGCCACCCGGTCTCGCTCTACCTCGTGGTTCCGCCGTCGGACCTGTCACGGACCAGGCCACTGGTCCGCCTCCTGCTGAACCAGATCGGACGGCGGCTTACGGAACGGCTCGAGGGCGAGAACCGTCGGCATCCCCATCACAGACTGCTCATGATGCTCGACGAGTTTCCCGCCCTCGGCCGCCTGGATTTCTTCGAGAGCACGCTCGCCTTCATGGCGGGCTACGGCATGCGGGCCTACCTGGTCGCGCAGTCCCTCAACCAGATTTCGAAGGCCTACGGCGAGCACAACGCCATCCTCGACAACTGCCACGTGCGCATCGCGTTTGCGACCAACGACGATCGGACGGCGCGACGGGTGAGCGACACGGTCGGGACGGCTACGGCGGCGCGCTTTCAGCGGAACTACGGCGGGCACCGGCTCGCGCCCTGGCTCAACCGCGTCACGGTGTCCCGGCAGGAGAACGCCCGGCCGCTGCTGACGCCCGGCGAGGTCATGCAGCTAGATGCCGACGAGCAGCTGGTGTTCGTTGCCGGCTGCCCGCCAATTCGAGCCCGGAAGCTCCGCTACTTCGACGACCGTGAACTGCGGCGTCGCTGCCTGCCGCCGCCCGCCCCCGGCAGTCGCGATCTCCCGCTGCGCCGCGGCGATGATTGGACCGACCTTCCTGTCCCCGCCACGCCGTCGCCGGTGTCGGAGCGGGAAGCTGCCCGCGCCCCGGCGCGCAGCGAACAGCGCCTCTTCCAGGACGCGGGTGCGATCCCGGTGCGTACGGAACGGGCCCGGTGAGCCGCTCCAAGACCGTTCGGGTGCCCGCCGATCTCGGCGACCGCCTTGGCCGCGAAGCGACCCGCCGCGGCGTCACGCAGACGGCCCTGGTGGAGGCGGCGCTCCGGAGCTTCCTGACGCCGGAAGCCGCCGATCGCCGCGACGAGGTGCTGATCCGGCGCCTCGACCGGGTCACGCGGTCGCTCGGCCGCCTGTCCCGCGACCACGTCATCATCTCGGAAACGCTGGCGCTGTTCGTTCGCTACTTCCTGGTGGTCACGCCGCCGATACCGGACGACGAACAGGACGCCGCCCGCGCACTCGGACTGGAGCGCTTCGAGTACTTCGTCACGCAGCTGGCCGAACGCGTCGCCGGCGGACGGACCCTCCTCGACGACGTCCTGGAGGAGATCCGGCCAGCGGAGCGCGATTTCTTCACCGTTGCCGATTTCACGGCTCCTGCCCCGGCCCCCGCGCCCAGGCCCGTGGCTGCATCGCCTGGGACTGACGATGCATGACGCCGGGGCAGCCCGCGGTGCAGCAATGCTGCGCACCGCAATGGGCCCGGAGGTGAGCGGCGCGCTCGGCAACCCGCACATCCTGGAAGTCACGGTCAATCCCGACGGCCGTCTGTGGCTGGACCACGCGATCCAAGGGCGCGTGGACACCGGGATCTGCCTGGGCCCGGCCGCGGTCGAGCGGATCGTCCGCCTCGTCGCCAGCCAGGCGGGCCGGGCGTCCGGCCCCGGCCATCCGATCGTGAGCGCCGAGCTGCCCGCCACGGGCGAGCGCTTCGAGGGCGTGCTGCCGCCGGTGACCCGCGACGCCTGCTTCTCGATCCGCCGGCCGGCCGGCCGCGTCATCGTCTTGGATGCCTACGTCGAGAACGGTGCCTTGAGCCCCGCACAGGCGGCACTGTTGCGCGAGGCGGTGCGTTCCCGCCGCAACATCGTGGTGGCGGGCGGCGCCTCGTCGGGCAAGACGACGCTGGCCAACGCGCTCCTGCACGAGATGCGCGACCTGGGTCACCGCGTCGTGCTGCTCGAGGACACCCGGGAGCTGGTGTGCGACACCGCCGACTGCGTGGCGCTCCGCACTCAGCCGGGCCACGTCACGCTCTCAGACCTGCTGCGTTCGACCCTTCGGCTCCGGCCGGACCGGATCGTGGTCGGCGAGGTGCGCGGCCCGGAAGCCCTGGCGCTCGTCAAGGCGTGGAATACGGGCCATCCGGGCGGGTTGGCGACGCTCCACGCCAATTCGGCCGCCGCCGCGCTCGCCCGGCTCGAACAGCTGATCCAGGAAGCCGCCGCCGCGGTCGACCGCCGGCTCGTGACCGAAGCGGTCGATCTCGTCGTGTTCGTCGCCCGCCAGGGCACGCGGCGCCGCGTCGAATCGCTCCTCGCCGTCCACGGGCTGGCCGCCGACGGCAGCTACGCGTTCCGGGACCTCGGTGCCGACCCGGACCATCCAGGGAGACCAACATGACCCACCCCACTGTCCGCCGGCGCGTGACGCGCGCCGCGCTCGTACTGCTCGCGGCACTCGTGGCGGCCGACCCGGCGCTGGCGGCCGGATCGGGCATGCCGTGGGAAGCGCCGCTCCAGAGCATCCTGACTTCGGTCGAGGGGCCGGTCGCGCGCATCCTGGCCGTGATCATCATCACGGTGACCGGCCTCACGCTCGCGTTCGGTGACACGTCCGGCGGGTTCCGCCGGATGATCCAGATCGTCTTCGGCCTCTCGATCTCGTTCGGGGCTGCATCCTTCTTCCTCACGTTCTTCTCGTTTGGCGGCGGAGCGCTGGTCCCGTGACCCGCCCGGCATCCCCGGAGGGTTTCGAGGTGCCGCTGCACCGAGCGCTCACGGAACCGATCATGATGGCCGGCGTGCCGCGGTCCCTGGCGATCCTGAACGGGACCCTCTCCGCCGCCGTCGGGCTGGGGCTGCAGCAATGGGTGGCCGGCCTGGTCCTCTGGGTCGTCGTGCAGGCGATCGGGGTGTTCTGCGCCCGGCATGACGCGCAGTTCGTCGACGTGCTCGCCCGCCACCTTCGGCACCGGAACTACCACGGGTGCTGAATCTCCGGGAGTACCGGGCCCGTCCCGCCGGATTTGCCGACCTCCTGCCGTGGGCGTTCCTGGTTGCGCCGGGAGTCATCCTCAACAAGGACGGGTCGTTCCAGCGCTCAGCACGGTTCCGCGGTCCCGACCTCGAAAGCTCCACCGAATCGGAGCTGATGGCCGTGACCGCCCGCGTCAACAACGTGCTGCGGCGGTTCGGGTCCGGCTGGGCCCTGTACTTTGACGCCGAGCGGGTGCCGGCCCGGAGCTACCCGCGAAGCACGTTTCCCGATCGCCTCTCGCAACTGGTCGACGACGAGCGACGCCGTGAATTTGCCCGCAGGGGCCGTCATTTCGAGACGCTGTTCCGGGTGACGCTCGCCTACCTCCCGCCTGCCGATTCATGGTCCCGGGCGTCCGCGTCGTTGGTGGAGCGCGCCGCCACCGATCCCGGCGGGGCGATCACCTGGCGGGCGCACCTCGAGAACTTCCAGGCGCGGACCGACCGCGCCTTCATGCTCCTTGCCGACGTGATGCCGAGCCTGGCGCCGATGTCGGACGAGGAGACGCTCACCTACCTGCACGGCACGGTCTCGGCGGCGGGCGGGCGCATTTCGGTCCCGGGGATTCCGGCCCACTTGGATGCGGTCCTCGCCGATACGCCGCTCGCTGGCGGCATCGAACCCGTGCTGGGAGACCTCCACCTCCGCACCCTTACCGTGCTCGGGTTCCCGAACCTCACGCGGCCCGGGCTGCTGGACGACCTCAACGACCTGCCCTTCGCCTACCGCTGGATGACCCGGTTCCTCGTCCTCGGGAAGGACGAGGCGGAGCGTGAGCTCGGGCGCTGCCGGCGGCAGTGGTTCGCCAAGCGCAAGTCGGTACTGGCCATGTTGAAGGAGGTCGCCTTCAGCCAGGAAGCGGCACTCGTCAATTCGGACGCCGACGTGAAAGCCGCCGACGCGGACCGGGCGCTGCAGGAGCTGGGCGAGGACCTGGTCGCGTTCGGCCATGTCACGACCAGCGTGACCGTCCGGCACCGGTCGCCGGCGGTCGCAGCCGAGCATCAGCTTGAACTCGAGCGGATCCTGCATGGCCGGGGCTTCGCGACGATCCGCGAGCGCCTCAACGCGGTCGAGGCATGGCTGGGGTCCCTGCCCGGGCATGCCTACGCGAACGTCCGGCAGCCGGTCGTCCACACGCTGAACCTGGCGCACATGATGCCGCTGTCGGCCACCTGGGCGGGGCCGGATCGGAACGCCCACCTCGGCGGTCCGCCGCTGCTCCATGCGCAGACGCGCGGCACCACGCCCTTCCGGCTCTCGCTGCACGTCGGCGACGTGGGGCACACGCTGGTGGTCGGTCCGACCGGGGCCGGGAAGTCGGTTCTGCTGGCCATGCTGGCGCTGCAGTTCCGCCGCTATCCCGGCGCCCAGGTGTACGTATTCGACAAGGGAGCCTCGTGCCGGGCCGCGGTACTCGGCATGGGTGGCACGTTCCTCGACCTCGGCGGCAAGGCCGAGGCGCTGGCATTCCAGCCGCTCCGGCATATCGAGCGGGAGGCGGAGCGTGCGTTCGCGTTCGAGTGGACGGCGGCCCTGCTCCGGCGCGCGGGCATCGGCATCGACCCGGGTGTGCGGCGCGAGCTGTGGGAGGCGCTGTCCAGTCTCGCGGGCGCACCGCCGGGTGAGCGCACGCTCACGGGCCTCGGGCTGTTGCTGGCCCGCCCGGAGCTCCGGGACGCGCTGCAGCCGTGGACGCTCGCCGGACCGCACGGGCGGGTGCTGGATGCCGACAACGACTCCCTGGACCTGTCCGAGGTGCAGGGATTCGAGATGGAGGGGCTACTCGAAAATGAAGGCCTCGCGGCGCCCGTCCTCAGCTATCTGTTCCACCGGCTGCGCGAGCGGTTCGACGGCCGGCCGACCATGCTGGTGCTCGACGAGGCGTGGGTCTTCCTCGACGACCCCTCGTTCGCCGCGCAGATCCGCGAGTGGCTCAAGACCCTCCGCAAGAGCAACGTGTCGGTGGTGTTCGCCACCCAGTCGCCGAGCGACGTCGTGGAGAGCACCGTGGCGCCCGCGATCCTCGAATCCTGCCCGTCACGGATCTTCCTCCCCAACGACCGTGCGCAGGAGCCTGCCGCCCTCGAGGTCTACACGCGGCTCGGGCTGAACGGGCGGCAGATCGAGCTGCTGGCCAGGGCCACGCCGAAGCGCCACTACTACTACCAGTCCCGACGCGGCGCCCGGCTGTTCGACCTGGAGCTGGGCGAGATTGCGCTGACGTTCGCCGGGGCCTCGTCCAGGGAGGACCAGGTGCGCATCGATGCCGCCATGGCCAGGGCCGGACCGGAGCGGTTCCTGGAGGCGTTCCTGGCTGAGCAGAGCGCTCGCCGGAGCGGGCGGGCATGAGGCGGCTCGGGATCGCCCTGGCATTGGCGGTCGCCTTGGCGGCGCCGCCGCGGCCGGCGGACGCGTTCGCGGTCTACGACGGCGCGAACCACGCCCAGAACCTGCTGACGGCGGTCCGCTCCCTCGCCGCCGTCCGTCATCTCCGGGAGATGGTGGCGGATTTCGAGCAGAACCTGCTCCGGCTGAACTTCGACGGGAGCGCCATCCTGGACACGGGCAGGGCCTGGCTTCACACGCTCTTTGCCGATGCGCCCGGTACCTCCTGGGGCCGGAGCACCGCGGCGGAGACGGCGGGGATGCTGTTCCCGCACGCGGTCGCCACGAACCTCGCGCGGACCGCGCGGATCCAGCAGGCCCGGGCCCGGGCCGAGGCGGTCCGCGCCGGCTGGCGGCACAGCCACGACGTACAGACCGGCATGGTCGAAGAGACCGGGGAGGCCGAGAGGCTGCTGGGAACCCTCGTGTCCGAATCCCGGGGTGCGGCGGGAACGCTGGCGGTCACGCAGGCCGGCAACCAGATCGCTGCCATGCAGGTGCGCGAGCAGTTGCGCACGCAGGCCCTGGTCGCCGCGCACCAGCGCGCGGAGGCCGAGGAACGCCTCCGGCTCGACACGGCTGCCCGCGAGGCCCGGGCCCGGTTTGGTGCCTCCATCGGCACCGGCAGCCTGTACACGCCGCTTCCGTAGGGCCGGACAAGGTGGGTGATCTCAACGTCGTCGACCGATTCACCGAGACGTTTCTCGCGTTCATCGACAGCGGTTTCGGCCTGCTGGGGCCCGACGTCGGCTTCCTGATCCGGATCCTCGTCACGATCGACATCGTCCTGGCCGGGCTGGCATGGGCAATGGCGGCCGACGGCGACGTGATCGCGAGTCTGCTGCGGAAAGTGCTGTACGTCGGCGCGTTCGCCCTGATCCTCAACCACTACGCGGTGCTGGCGGACATCATCTTCGCGTCGTTCATCGACCTCGGGCTCACCGCGTCGGCCGCTCCCATCCGTCCCGACGACCTGCTGCGCCCGGGTTTCGTCGCCAACACCGGTGTCACCGCGGCTCATCCGATCCTACTCGACATCCAGACCCTGATCGGATTTCCCGAAATCGTGGTGAACGCGGTCGAGATCGCGATTCTGCTGCTGGCCTGGCTCGGGGTCGTGGCCGCGTTCTTCGTGCTCGCGGTGCAGATGTTCGTGACCCTGGTCGAGTTCAAGCTGATGGCGCTGGCCGGTTTCGTGCTGGTGCCGTTTGCGCTCTGGACCCGGACCACGTTCCTCGCCGAGCGGGTGCTCGGCAACGTGATGGCGTCCGGCGTAAAGGTCATGGTGCTGGCGGTCGTGATCGGCATCGGTAGCACGATCTTCGCCGACGTCGCGAACGCGCTGCAGGGCCAGGAAGTGACCATCGCGCGGGCCATGCCGCTGCTGCTCGCTGCGTTCTCGCTGCTCGGGATCGGCATCCACGGCCCGGCCGTGGCGAGCGGGCTGATCGCCGGCGGCCCGCAGCTCGATGCCGGGGCCGCCGCCGGCACGGCGCGCCGGGCCAGGGGTTTCCTCGCGGGTGCGCTCGGGATTGCCGCCGCCGGCGCCGCCCGCGTCCAGGACACGGCGTCCGGCGCGGCCCGGGCGGCCGCACGCCTGCCCGCCGGATCCCACGACACTTCGGCGACAACGGATCGCCGCGGTGCCGGGGCCGCGGTACGCGATGCCACACGGGTGGCCGACGGAGGCGGCGCGTTCGGCGCCGGATCCGCCACTGACCGTGACCGCAGAAAGGATCATCCATGAGTGCTCCGACGCGCCCGGGGGTCGCCTACGGGCGCACCCCGGCCCCGGTAACCCCGTACCAGAAGGCCGCGCAGGTGTGGGATGAGCGCCTCGGCAGTGCGCGCGTCCAGGCCAAGAACTGGCGCCTCGCCTGCCTCGGCGCGCTGGCGGTTGCCGGCGTGCTCGCCGCCGGTTTCTGGCACATGGCGAGCCGCAGCAGCGTGGTGCCCTACGTCGTGGAAGTCGACGTACTGGGCGCCGTGCGCGCCGTCGGGCCGGCCCCGAACGAGCATCGCCCAAACGACGGCCAGATCGCCTACCACCTCGCGGAGTTCGTGGAACACGTCCGGGCGGTGCCCATCGACCCGGTCGTGCTGCGGAAGAACTGGCTCGGCGCCTATGCGTTCGTCACCAGCCGGGCCGCGACGCGCCTCAGCGAGTACGCGCGGACGGCAGAGCCGTTCCGGGACGTTGGCGTGCGCACGGTCACGGTGGAAATGACGAGCGCGGTGCGGTCATCGGAAACCAGCTTCGAGCTCCGCTGGCGCGAGGACGAATCGCTCCGGGGCGGGGCGGTCGAGACCAGCCGGCACACCGCCCTCCTTTCCTACGTCGTCCAGCCGCCGGCAGATGCCGCGGCGCTCCGAGCGAATCCGCTTGGGATCTACATCACCGATTTCCACTGGTCGCGTGACCTCGTTACGGGAGACAAACCATGAAGAACCGTGTCGCTGCGCTATTCGTCGCCGTGGTCGCGAGCGGCTGCATGACCGAGCCCCCTGCCGAGAGCGGGCCCGGTCCGGGCTCCGCCCCCGCCATCGCCGTGCCGGCGACGCGGATCATCGAGCCGGAGGCCGAGGTGGTCGCGGTGCCGACCCCGCTGCCGCTGCCGGGGCAACTCAAGCCGGTGGCGTCGGAACACGCGGACGACACCGCGCCGGAAGGGGCCGGCGTGGACCCGGTGCAGCGGGTGCAGGCTGCCAATGCCGTGGCTCGCCTGGAACCGGCGGCGGACGGTTACGTGAACGCGATCCAGGTCTTCCCCTGGACGGAAGGCGCGCTCTACCAGGTCTATACCGCTCCCGGCCAAGTCACGGACCTGGCTCTCGCCCCCGGCGAGCAGCTGGTGTCGCTGTCGGCCGGGGACACCGTCCGGTGGAAGGTGGCGGAAACCGCGAGCGGCAGCGGGGCCAGCCTGCGCCCGCACGTGCTGGTGAAACCGACCGCATCGAAGCTGGTGACCAACCTCGTCATCGCGACCGACCGGCGGGTCTACCACGTGGAGCTGCAATCGCTCGACGCCACCTACATGGCCTCGGTGTCGTGGACGTACCCGGAGGAGGAACTGGCGTTCCGGACGGCGGCCGCGCGAAGCCAGCACCAGGGTCGTGCCGCTGCGGCGGACGGCATCCGGCCCGAGGCACTACATTTCGGCTATCGGATCCTCGGTGACCTGCCGCCCTGGCGGCCGGTCCGGGCCTTCGACGACGGGCGGCGGGTCTTCATCCAGTTCCCGCCGGGAACCGCCGAAGCACCACCTCTCTTCCTGATCGGGCCCGAGGGCGACGTGGCGCTGGTGAACTACCGGGTCCGCGGGTCGTACTACGTGGTCGACCGCCTGTTCGACGTGGCCGAGCTCAGGCTGGGCACGGACCCGCAGACGGTGGTGCGAATCGAGCGCCAGTCGTGAGCGGCCCTACCGCGTCGGAGCCCGCGGCTTCGGGCATTGGACCTCCGCCCGACGAGGAACCCGAACTCCCGCTGCCGGGGCTCGAGGCGACGGATGATTCGCCGCCGGGACCCGACGACACCGGCGAGGCGCCCGCCAAGGGCGATCCGGCCGATTTCGAGCTCCGGGCGTCGCCGCGCCGGGTCACGCGCATCAACCGCAGGGTCCTGGCCGTGCTGGCTGGGGGTGGCGCGCTCGCGGTGTTCGGCGTCTTCACGCTGGCCCTCGATTCGCCGTCCCGTGAGGACGCCGGCCCGGTCCAGGAGGTCTGGCATCCCGGCCAGCCGCACCCGGAGGCGATCGAACGGCTGCCGGAGACCTATCAGGAGATCGCGTTCACGACGGTGCCGGAACCCGCGCCACCGCCGATGGCGGACGAGGCGACGCCCGCGGTGCCGGCCCTGCCGGCCGACCAGGATGCAGCGGAACGGAAGCGTGAGGCAAAGCGGGCGACGGAAGCAATGCGATCGGAGCTCTTCTTTCCCGTACAAGGGGCTGGCCCACCTGCCGCAAGACCGGCGCCCCATGCCGGCGTCCCGGCCGGTCCCGAACCGGGCCTGATGCCGGCGGGCGAGCCTGGCCGGCAGGCCCGGATGCAGGCGTTCCTCGAAGCCGCCCCGTCTGCCGACATCTACAACCCGCATCTGCTGGAAGAGCCGCTGTCACCGTGGCAGGTGATGGCCGGCAGCGTGCTCCGGGCCGCGCTGATCACCGGGCTGAACTCGGATCTCCCCGGCTTTGTAGTGGCCCAGTTGACGGAGGACGTCTTCGATTCCGTGACCGGCACCGTCCTCCTGCTGCCGCGCGGCACCCGCCTGCTTGGGCGCTACGACAGCCAGGTGGCGTTCGGACAGGAACGGGCGCTCGTGGTGTGGCAACGCCTGATTCTCCCTGACGGAGCGTCGGTGGTCGTCGAGAGCCTGCCGGCGACCGACGAGGCCGGTCATGCCGGGATCAGCGACACCGTCGACATGCACGGCTGGCGACTGGCCCGGGGGATCCTGCTGTCGTCGCTGCTCGGCGTCGGCACGGAACTCGCCTGGGCCAATGAAGGCGACGTGACCCGCGCATTCCGCGAGTCAGTGCAGGATGGAACGGACAAGGCCGCAGGCGCGCTGGTGAAACGGGAGCTCGACGTCCAGCCGACCCTGCGGGTTCGGCCTGGCTGGCCGCTTGCAGTGCTGGTGCACCGCGACCTGCTGCTGAGGCCATGGCGCGGCCCGGTAGAATCTTAGAGCGCGTCGGTCCCTGAGAGAATCTCAAGGGGTGATTCCCCGTCGGTTTCGCTCCAGTATTCCCCGATGCCTATATTGCACTCGCAACTTAGGTGCCGAAGTTCTCTGATATTCGCTGTTCAGTAAATAATGATACATCCGTGAATATGCCCTACAGATCACATATTGTCTGGCCAGTGAGTCTTAACATTAGGTTGCGTTTCAGGTGCTCACCCAACGACAGTTAATAGACCAGTTGCTTGAGGCGCTTCGCGCCCTGCCCAGTGCGCGTGTCCAGTTTCGCATAAAGCCACGGTGGGATTCCGCAACAGCGCCGCACTGGCAATACGACCTCCGGCTCGATCTAGGGCTGGGCGGAAGAGCCGTCACCATGCTGGTCGAGGCCATGAGATCCCTCTACCCCCGCGACGTCCGGCAGAAGCTCTGGCAAATCAGGGCGGCAAGCCAGACTTGGTCGGATGCACCCGGCGAACAGCAGACGGTTCCTCTGCTGCTGGCGGAGTCGATCTCGTCGGGGGCTAGGGAACTCCTGGAGAGCGAGCGCGTCGGCTACTACGACAGCGGCGGCAGCCTCCATGTTCCTGCCGAGGACATGTTCGTCCACATCGACCGGCCGCCCTCGAAGCCTGTCTCGAAATCACACAGGTCGCGGTTTTCGGGACGCCGCGCCCAGGTCCTGCATGCGCTCCTGATCCACCACGGCGAATGGCTCAGCGTCAAGAGCGTCGCCGAAAGGGCGCACGTATCGCCCGCCACGGCGTCGCAAGTTCTGGCGGAACTCGAACGGCACGAGTGGGCGGATACGCGCGGGATGGGACCGCGCAAAACACGCAGCTTGGTCCAGCCCGCGGCCCTGCTGGACGCATGGGTCAGGCAGCGTGACCTGCTGCGGGCTCCCCCGACGGAGCGTTTCTACGTGCCCGGGGCAGACGCGGCGGAACTGGCCCAGCGGCTCTCCCACTTGTTCGAAGCCCGCGGCGCCGACTACGCGCTCACGCACGCCGCCGCGGCCCAGCACTACGCGCCCTTCCTGTCGTCGATCTCCCGAGTGCACTGCCGTCTATTGACCGGGCCCGCCGCAACGCTCGCCCTCGACGAACTCGGCGCGCGGTCCGTCGACGAAGGGGCCAACTTGGTGGTCATCCCGGCCAAGTCGTCCGGCGAATTCCTGTTCCGTCAACGGTTGGGTGGCTTATGGCTCGCCAGCCCCATACAGGTCTACCTCGATCTGGTGCATAGCGGAGGACGCGCACCGGAACTGGCGGAACACATGCGCCGGGAACGGATCGGCTTCTGATGCGCAAACCCGACACGATCGACGGCTACACCGACGACATCACCGCCGACTGCGAGCGCGTCCTGATCACCCTGCTGCGCGGCTTGGAGCCTTGGAAGGAATCCGTGTCTTTGGTGGGCGGCCTGATCCCCCGCTACCTGGTGCCGGCCAGACCGCCGGCTATGCCGCCGCATGCCGGCACACCTACGCCCCGCCGGGCTGCGGCAGTCTCGATCCCGATCCATTTGCGGTCAGTGAAATGGATCGAGCGCGGTGACCGCTTTCCGCCGATCCCGACTTCCTGTGCGGCGGCTGGTACCGGTTTCCATTCCATGTGCTGGCTCCCGGGAGTGCGGTACACCTGCGCAGCACCGGACAGGTTGGCAGTTCCGTGAGCCGGCGGAGGCACGCGGTGAAATCCGCTGTGTGCGAGGACTAGCCGTGGTCCACGTCGGCTCTCTTGCGAACGGACGCTTGTTCAGTTGGCTCGTATCCGCTACGTCCCGAAGTTTGGGCGCACTTTTGAATGAGCCCGGCCCGATACAACTTTAAGACGATCCCCCAGGCGATCGAGTGTGTCATGCTGCCAGGCTCGCCCTTGCTGGTATCGCCCTTCCCGCTGAATATACCCGCCCGTCTACTGATCTCGGCCACCCCCGGACATTCGCCGTTGCGTTTGGCCTCGAACAGGACATCGAGGACGGCCTCCTCAAGTTGGCGCATGCCGAGGCAAGCCTTCCGCTTCGATCCGGGCATGATCTCCCACCCAAACCCCGTCGTGGCGCCACGTGACAGGGCATTGTAGCCGTCGTACATCCCCCGGCATGGTCAACTCAAGGGACGGGAACACCGCCACGGCAGCGGCCGATTCGCCTCCTCATCCGGCTGCGATGACCGTCACCGAGACAAGCCCCCAGGCGACCTTCTTGCAAGATCGCCGGGGGGGCACCCCCGTCAAAACCTCAATTAATCCGAGCCGCTCAGCCACCAATCCCCGCCGGAGGCAAGAACATGGCATGTCGTTGACTTCATATTTGTGCGACAGCATGCTGCCGCCATGCGCTGGACGGTCGAGATTGCCGAGGAGTTCGAACCCGAGTTCTTCGCGTTGCCCGTGCCAGTACGCAGGACCATCCTCGCCCTGTCCCACCTTTTGGGGCAGTTCGGTCCGCAACTCGGGCGGCCGCGAGTGGACACACTCAACGGTTCGCGGCATGCGAACATGAAGGAGCTTCGGTTTGGCGCGTCCGGAGGGCAGTGGCGGGTCGCGTTCGCGTTCGACCCCGTCCGTCGCGCTGTGCTGCTGGTCGCGGGCGATAAATCCGGCGGCGGCGAGCGTCGGTTCTACCGCGCGCTCATCCAGCGGGCCGACGAGCGCTTCGACCGGCATCTCGCCCGGCTCGCCGATGAAGGAGGATCATGATGGGTTTGAACGTCGAAGACGTCATCGCGGGGCTCGATCCCGCCGAGCGCCGCAAGGTCGAGGAGCTGGCCGCGGAGCTGATCGCCGAGGAGATGACGCTGCGCGAGCTGCGCAAGGCCCGCGAGCTCACCCAGGACAGCGTCGCGCGCGAGCTCGGTATCAGCCAAGACGCCGTTTCTCGGCTGGAGCGTCGCAGCGACCTGTTGCTGTCGACGCTGCGCCGGACGGTGGAGGCGATGGGCGGCAGCCTCTCGCTGGTTGCCCGGTTCCCCGACCGACCCCCGGTTGAGCTCGCCGGCATCGCCGAGCACGACGCCCGCGACTGACGCCGGCCCCACCGGAGCGGGGCCGCCCGGTCAGAACGCCGGGGCCGCCGCGGCTTCGTCTCGGGCGCCGCTCCAGCCGTCGCCGAGCACATCGTCGGCGATGCTCCCGGACACGTGCGCCGCAGACCGGCGGGCCGAATCCCGCGCCAGGTGTGCATACCGCGCGGTAGTCTCCGCCTTGGTTTGACCGAGCAGCCGACGCCTTCTCGGCGTGCGCGAGGTTGGCGTTCAGGTGGGATGCGCCCGCTCGTTCTAATCGGAGCAGCAGAATCAGGCAACCGTGTGCAGGGGCATTCCGAACGAGAGACTGCGCCCGCACCGCGCGATCGTTTGGAAGGCGATGGCAGGTCGCTTGGTCGGCTGTGGTGCAGATATTCGCGGTGGCCATCGATGGACAAGATCCAGGTGGATCTTCCCTGTCCCGAACGTCATGTAGCGTGGCGTTCGTCGGCCTCGCCTAGGGAGGCAACCAATTCCGCACGGGACAGGAAGCCGCTCTGTTCGCTTGGCGGCCCAACTCAGTGGACGTGCGACGGACTGCAGTCGCATCGCGACCTGATCCTCCCGAGAATGAATTGGTTACCGCAGTAACCGATTCGGAGACGTCGCGCAGAGAGGTTCGATCGGCGTCCGGAGATGCTTCTCAATGAGCGCCCGACGAGGTGCTTCGGGCCATCAAGTTGCCAGCCGATGTAGGCAGAACTGGGCGCGGACATGCGGGTGGATGCCACACCGGAAGCATTTACGCCCACAGCGACACGTCAGATGCAGGTCGATCCTCACCCAAGCTGGGAGACTTGCTGATGCCAGAAAGTGCAGCAGGAATGGCCAGTCCATGCGGTATCATTCCGACTCAATTTCAACGGGCACTGCGGAGAGAGCAATTTCCGTGGCATGAGAAGTATGCGCGTCGGAACGCGCCGGAAGGCACCCCGGTACGTGAGGAAATGATCAGGGCACTCAAGCGGCTCATCCGTCAACTCCGTGGTCGCGGATCGTGACCAAGGGTCCCTGAAGAAAGGTCGATTTGTTACCCATGCCCATAAACCCCGGAAATGGCGCTGATAACAGGCACGGTCGGCACTGATACGCAGGATGCGGCGAGACGGCATCGATCGCGAGGCATCGCCCGATCGGTCAAAGCCAGCGTCCGTCATGGAGTGCGGCTGTGCGCCGTGGTGTGGGCGTCAGCGGCAATGGGCGCACAGGCGGAAACGGTCGGGCAGCGCCTTTCCGGGGAATCCTGCATCGAGGATGACCGGCGGTTGACGTACGGTTTTTTTGCGGATTTCCAACCGGTGAGTTTCAGCGAGAATCGGGATCCTCTCGACCCCGGATTCAATGTCCATCGCGGTTACGAGGCCGACCTCCTGACCGCGTTGGAGACCATGGCCGACGCTGGCGTTGCGTTCGACCGCAAGGGAATTATATACGAGAGTGCCATTGTTCCTGAGATCCGGAAGTCCGGATTCCGGACTTCCTAGGCGTCCCGATCCTCGACGATTCGCATCGGTCTGAACGCCGCCCTGACCAATTCATCGACAGTCGGCACCGAGCCGTCCCGCCCACGAATGACGATCGGCTCCTCCATCTCGGCCTTGGTCGGCTGATAGTCCCGTGGCTTGACCGAGACAACCGGCTTGTCCGCGAATCTCGTCTCTCGCTCATTCCCCATGCGGCGTTCTCTCCAGTTGCTCAAGCTCATCCGTTGGGGCATGGTGGGGATGACCTGGTGGCAGAGTGACTATGCACTTCCCTTGCCCGGGGAGAGAGGTTGGGTTCAAATCCCACCCAGGTCTTGCCCCACACGGCCAACTTACAACGATATGCGGCAGAAGTACATCGCCGCCCGCCGTCAATCACATCCGCCTTCTGCGCCGTCTGCTATCCTGACCCCGCAAACCACTAGCCGGGTTCCCGCTGTGTCGGGCCGCCCGTCGAATACAACAGCCAATGTGCCCGGCTCGGGCCAACCGCCCGAGCCAGCAGGCGAATAGGCGGGACTCTGACTATCGGTTAGTGGTTTGCAACGGCCCGGCGTCTCCGGGAGCCGT
>VXPS01000198.1:1700-20005 GCA_009839425.1 Chloroflexota bacterium | reverse complement strand
AACGGCACGGTCTGGCTTACGACATCGGCGCCGATGTCGGGCATTGCGGAGACCAGGGCGTTCTCTCGATTGACGGTGCAACGGATCCGGACCTTCTGACACGAGCCGTTGCCATCGTTTTGGGCGAACTCTCGGATGTGGCCGACCGCGGCGTGACGGAGGAGGAGTTCGAGCGAGCCCGTGCCTACACCGTCGGCGGTCTTGTGCGATCGCTGGAGGACTCGGCGGTTGTGGCCGCGTGGCAAGCTCGCGAACAGGCGCTGGAACCGACCCCTCTGCCACCAGACGCGCTGATCGAGCGACTGCGCACCGTGACTCGCACCGAGGTCAACGATTCCGCCAGGTCCTGCCTGACCCGCGACTGGCCGCTGATCGCTGTGGCGGGCCCGCTGGACAAAAACATCGAGATTCCCACCGATCTGGCGCTCAAGGGCGTCGGTTGACATGCGACCAAGCGAGGCGGCGGCTCTGGCGCGTCAGGCACTGGCAGACGGAGACTCGACCCTGGCCCGTTCAGTCGCGGAGCGGCTGCTTGCCGAGTTCGCGAACTACCCACCCGCGCGGTTGGTTCGCGCTCTGCTGGCCGAGCAAGCGAACGATACCGACGCCGCGCTGGACGACCTTCGCGCCGTTACCTCGGCCGAACCGACTAACGCCGAGGCACGCGCCGTGCAAGCGCGCCTGTTTCGGCGTCGAGGCGATACGGACCGCGCTCGCATGGCCGCCCGACAGGCGGTGGAACTCATTCCCCGCGAACCGGAAGTCCTGGAGTCCGCTCTGGAAATACTGAATCTCCAGGCCGATTCGCTGGACACGAGCGCTGCGGTTCTGGCACGCGTACATCTCAACTGTGGCTGGCCGGACCTGGCGGAGCGCCACGCCCGGGCGGCCGTGAGTGAGAGTCCGGAGCGGGTCGATGTCCGGCTGACGCTGGCCGAGGCGTTGTGGCGGCTGGGGCGCCTATCCGCCTGCGAGGCCGAGTGCCGCGTGGTCGCCGATCAGGCCGAGGAGTGCGTGCGCGCCGCCGTGATGCGGGCTCACATCCTCTCCGAGCGAGGGCGCACGGCCGAGGGCCAGGAGCTCTTGGATCGAATCGGGCGAATCGACCCCGAATTTAGGGAAGCGCGGGAATTGCTGGGCACCCTGGAGGTTCATCGACTGGTGCTGCCGGACGCAGTCGAAATCGCCATGCCGCCGGAGGTCCTTCGTCGATCCAATGGATCCGTCGAGGCAGCCGCCGAGAGATCTCCGGCCGACGGAATTCAGCCGCCGGCTTCGCTTGGCGCTCACCCCACCCCGGCGGAAGCCCAGGAAGGGGGCGGCCGGGAAGACCGGGCCGAGATGCCCGGCGAATCTGCCGACCAGATCCAGCGGTCGCAGCCGCTGGAGAAACTGCCAGGATCCCAAGCACAGGGAGTCGAGGCTGGCCGCGTTCCGCTCACGGACGAGGAAGTAACCGTTTCGACCGAACCTTTGAGTCTCGATCACGTTGCCGAGGAGCCAGATTCCCCGGCAGCGGCAGAGACGCTTGCGGATGACGTCGCTTCCGAATCCGCGCCGGAATCTGTCGCACCAGCGGATGAGGCGGCGGCGGAAACGACGTTCTCAACGTTTGACTGGGCGCGTCACCTGATCGAGCAGTCGGAATGGACGGAAGCCGAGCGAGTGTTGACTGACATCGTCACGGCAAACGAGCCCGACGTTTCGCGTGTGGACGGATTGTTGCTGGAAGCCGTGGCACATCGCGAACTCCGGGGTCCGGCCTGGAAACTGTTGGGTGACCACTACATGCAAACCGACCGTCCCCAGGCCGCCGCGGATGCTTACTTGCGGGCGGCGAATGTCGCGGGCCGAACGGCACAGTGATGCGCGCCTCGGAACTGCACCAGGTAATCGGGCGGTTGCCCGGTGTCACGGGATCCGCAGTATGGAAGGCTGGCGAGATTCCAACGGGCGATCTCGGCGGACGCGGTGGTCCAGTCGGGCCCGGGTTGCTGTCCGCCAGCATCGCCACGATGGAACAAGGCGTCGAGACGATGGGCCTGGGCCAGATTGCGGAGATCTGGTTCGTGACCGAGAACACGCAGTGCCTGGCCATGCGGCTGGGACAGTGGCAGGCCGTGGTGGTCGGCGGTCTCACGATGGACGTGGATAGCGTTCGCGACGGGTTGACCGACTTGCTCGCGAAAAATGCAGAAAGTGACGCCTGACAGTGGGCGCTCGAAGAGAGGATTCCGAATGGAACGGACCCTAGTCCTGCTGAAGCCGGATGCCCTGCAGCGAGCAATCGCGATGCAGATTCTGCAGCGCTTCGAACAGCGCGGGCTGCGGTTGATTGGGCTGAAGCTGGTGGCCGCAAGCCGTGAGCAGGCGAGCGAGCACTACGCCGAGCATGAGGGGAAGTTCTTCTTCGATGGCCTGGTCGGCCATCTGCAAAGTGGGCCGGTCGTTGCCGTCGTCCTGGAAGGCCCCGAGGCAATCTCCGTCGTGCGCGCGATGGTGGGCGCCACGCGACCACACGAGGCCGCGGCCGGCACGATACGAGGCGACCTAGCGCTGGCCGGCTTGCGAAACCTTGTACACGCCTCGGACGGGCCCGAAACCGCGGCGCGCGAGATTGCCCACTGGTTCAATGCCGACGAAGTGCTGGACTATGACCGTCAGCTTGACCGCTGGGTCTATGAGTCGGACTAAGCCCTCACCGGCGGTTTTTTACTCTTCGTCGCCGCAGGCCGACGCATGAAGGTTCACGAGCACGACGCCCGCGCGATTTTCCAGCGGCACGGACTGCCGGTGCCGGAGTCGAGACTGGCGGCATCCGCTCATGACGCCGTCGAAGCGGCTGGCTCAATGGCGGGCCGCGTTGTGGTGAAGGCGCAGGTCCTGGCCGGCGGACGAGGAAAGGCCGGCGGCGTGAGCCTGGCGGACTCGCCCGCTGAAGCCGGTTCGGAGGCCGCGCGAATCCTGGGCCTGGTCATCGGCGGCGAACCCGTGCGGACGGTGCTCGTGGCGCCCGCGGTTGACATTGCTCGCGAGCTCTATCTGGGTGTGGTAATTGACCGGACGGCCCAGTCGCTGGTGCTGATGGCCAGTGCCGAGGGCGGTGTCGACATCGAGGACGTGGCGGCAACGAACCCGTCGGCGATCCTTCGCGTGAACGTCGATCCACTGGCGGGACTGGCCGACTGGGAAGCCCGGCAAATTGGTTTCGCGCTCGGCCTGGGCGGCTCGCAAGTCCGCCAATTCGTACGGATCGCGCAAGGGCTCGTGAGGGCCTTTGTCGAGGTCGACGCGTCTCTCGCGGAAGTCAATCCGTTGGTCGTCGACGCCGACGGCAACCTGCAAGCCATTGACGCCAAGCTGAACATCGACGACAACGCGCTCGGGCGTCAGCGGGAGATCGAGCAGCTCCGCGACCCGCACGAGGAGAGCGACGCCGAGCGACGGGCGCGTGCCGCCGGACTCAGCTACATCAAGCTGGACGGCACAATCGGCTGCATGGTCAACGGCGCGGGGCTGGCCATGGCCACTATGGACGTGATCAAACACTACGGCGGCGAGCCGGCCAATTTTCTCGACGTGGGCGGCGGCGCCGGCGTGGAGAAGATCACGACGGCCTTCGATATCATTCTCGAAGACCCCAACGTGCGCGCCGTGCTCGTCAACATTTTTGCCGGCATCACTCGTGCCGATGACGTGGCTGCCGGCGTTATTGCCGCCCGCGAACGTCTGTCCCAGGAAATTCCGCTGGTGGTTCGAGTCGCCGGCACGCGCGAGGCCGAGGCTCTGGAACTGCTGGAAAGCGCCGGGATCGGCGCGGAACGATCGATGGACTCGGCAGCCGCCCAGGTCGTTGAGGCGGCCCGATGAGCATTCTGCTCGATGCGACCGCGCGGCTCGTCGTGCAGGGCATGACCGGAAGCCAGGGATCGTTTCACACGCGGCTGATGCGCGAGGCCGGCACGCAGATCGTCGCCGGGGTCACTCCGGGCCGGGGCGGCGCGACGGTCGACGGATTGGAGGACGTGCCGGTCTTCAATACGGTCGCCGAAGCGACGCGGGAGACTGGCGCCAATGCCGCCTGCATCTTCGTGCCGGCGGCGTTTGCCGCCGACGCCATCCTGGAGGACGCTGCCGCAGGGCTGGATGTAATCGTTTGCTTGACCGAAGGAATCCCGGTGCTCGACATGCTGCGAGTCATGCCAAGGGTTCGTGCGGCTGGATCGCACCTCATTGGACCGAACTGCCCGGGCGTCACCACGCCGGCGGATGGAGTGAAAGTGGGTGTGATGCCCTGGGCCGTCCACTCGCCCGGGCACGTAGGTGTGGTTAGCCGCAGCGGCACGCTGACGTATGAGGTCGTTCAGCACTTGACCGCCCTGGGCGCGGGACAGACAACAACCGTGGGAATCGGCGGCGATCCGATCATCGGCACGCGCTTCATCGAAGTGCTGTCGATGTTTGAGGCAGATCCCGATACTCATGGAGTAGTCTTGTTAGGCGAGATCGGCGGTGACGACGAAGAGCGGGCGGCAACGTATATTCGAGAGGGAATGACGAAGCCCGTCACTTCATTCATTGCCGGGAAGACCGCGCCCCCCGAACGCCGGATGGGGCACGCGGGCGCCATCGTGTCAGGCACGTCCGGCAGTGCGACCGCGAAGGAATCCGCGCTGCGGGCGGCCGGTGTGCTGGTAGGCGAGACGCCGGAGCACGCCGCCCGCTTGCTGGTAGACCGACTGCGATAGGTAGGAGAGTGTTCGGCTGGTGATAATGGATGGAATAGCAGAGCGCCCGAAAGAGATCTGGTCGCCCGAGACGGCCAGCCCAACTGGCCGTCGGCAGGGGCCGACGCGATGAAGAACAACGCCCTCTCGTGGATGATCGGCGGCCCCGCCCTCACGGGCGGCGTCAACCGTTCGGCTGAACTCTTTGCCAAGGCCTGTTCGCGGGCCGGTCTCTACGTGTTTTCGAACATCGAGTACCACTCGAACATCATGGGTCGCCATATCTCGTATCGGGTGCGAACCAGCGACACGCCAGTTCACTCCCACCTCGAGCACGTGGACCTGCTACTGGCGCTGGACGCCGAGACACTATTCGGTACGCCCGAGTACCAGGACTACCAGCGCCACGGCGGCCACCTCCATCGGGTAGCTCCCGACGGCGTGGTGATTCTGGATGCGAAAGCCAAGGTCGACCATTCCGCCATTGAACGGGACGACATTCACGTCGTCGCTCTCGCCTATGACGACCTGGTGCGGGAGTCGGTGGAAGAGCTGGGCATCACCTATAACGCCCGGCGGCACAGCGTGATGCGCAACATGGTGCCGATTGGCGCCAGCTGCGCCCTGCTGGACTTCGACATTAGTCACGTGCTTTCCCTGGTAGCCGAAGTGCTGCCCGCGCACCGGCAGGACATGGTGGAGATGAACCGCCACGTCTTGCTGCACGCGGCCGAGCAGGCTCGACGCGCCTACGCCAAGGAAGAGTTTCACGTCACTCTGCGGCCGCGGCCCGAGCGCAACGGCCACATGCTGATCAAGGGCGTTGACGCCGTAGGAATCGCCAAGATCCATGCCGGGTGCGCGTTCCAGACGTACTACCCGATCGCTCCGGCGTCGGACGAGAGCGTGATGCTGGAAGGCCATCAGACGTCGTATCCCATTGTCGTTCTCCAGGCCGAGGATGAGGTTGCCTCGATGAACATGGCCGTTGGCGCGGCCCACGCCGGCGTCCGCGCAGCCACGTCGACGGCTGGCCCAGGCTTCAGCCTGATGGCGGAAGGTCTCGGCTTCGCATCGATTACCGAGGCCCCCGGCCCGGTGGTCATTCTCTGGCAGCGCGGCGGGCCGAGCACGGGACTTCCAACTCGCCAGTCGCAGCAGGACCTGCGGTTTGCCTTGCAGCCCGCGCACGGCGAGTTTCCACACATCGTGGTCGCGGCGGGCGACGCCCGCGAAGCCGCGCGAATCACCCACATGGCGTTCAACTGGGGGGACCGGTACCAGATGCCGGTGGTGGTGATGGCGGACAAGTTCATTGCAAACTCCCTGGTCACGCTGGACGACCTGGGGCTGGACGACCTGCCCATCGACCGCGGCGAGTACTGGACGCTGGAGATGAACGGCTCCGAGCCCTACCGGCGACACCGCCTGACGGAGTCAGGGATCAGCCCGCGCGCAGTGTTCGGAACTCCGGGCGGCCAGTACGTGACCACAAGCGATGAACACACGGAGCGCGGTCGAATCGACGAGCAAGTCGAGAACCGCATGGCGCAGATGGAGAAGCGCATGCAGAAGCTCGAGCTGGCGGCCGAGGAGATTCCGGCCGAATGGCAGTACGAGCTGGTTGGTCCGGACGACGCCGACGTGACGATCGTCGGCTGGGGATCGACGCGCGGACCGATCGTGGATGCCCTGCCGGTACTGGAGGCGGAACACGGCATCTCGGCCAACTTCCTCCAGATTCGGCTCCTGCGACCGTTCCCGGCCGCGGTCGTGCGAGAGACGCTGGCGCGAGCGCGACGAGCGATCGTGGTCGAAGACAACTACATGGGACAGTTGGGCTTGCTGATCGCCGAGCAGACGGGGATTAAGCTTGAGCGAATGGCGCTGAAGTACGACGGGCGCCCGTTCTCGCAGGACGAAGTTGTTGAAGCCGTGTGTGAACACAACGAGGCCGACATCGGTCGGCTGGTGCTCTCGCACCCGTAGAAAGGGCATGGAACGACGTGGTAGTCGCTGACACCGAACGATTGACGGCCAAGACCTTTGGGGTTGAGGACTCGCATCCGGACTGGTGCGGCGGCTGCGGCGATTTTGGGATTCTAAGCGCGGTCAAGCAGGCCCTGGCCCAGCTTGGACGTCCGCCGCACGAGGTTGCCGTGATTTCGGGCATCGGCTGCGCCGGCAAGATTGCGCACTACATCAACGCCTATGGCCTGCACACGCTCCACGGCCGGGCCCTCAACGTGGCGACGGGCGTGAAGCTGGCCAATCAGAACCTGGAAGTTCTTGTGGCAGGCGGAGACGGCGACGGCTACGGCATTGGCGCGGGCTACCTCGTCAACTCTGGTCGCCGCAACCTGAACATCGCTTATCTCATCCACAACAACGGCGTCTACGGCCTCACCAAGGGCCAGGCTGCTCCCACAATGCGCCGCGGCCAAAAGACCAAAGCAATGGCTGAACCCGCCATTCAGGAGAGCGTTAACCCAATCGGTCTGGCAATCGCCTCTGGTTACACCTTCATTGCGCGCGGCTATGCGATGGCACAGCGGGACCTTGTGAGCCTGATCGTGCAGGCAGTCCAGCATCGGGGAACCGCGCTCATCGACATTCTGCAGCCCTGCCCGATCTACAACGACCTGATGACGATCGACTTCTTCCGCGGCAGAGACGTCGGGCACAACCGCATTTATCGGCTGACGGACGAAGGGTTCGACGGTCGGGTGCACGACCCGAGCAACCAGGACGAAATCGTGGCTAAACAGCAGGCGGCGATCGCGAAGTCGTTTGAGTGGGGTGACCGGATCCCCACCGGGGTGCTCTATCAACTCGACGCCCCGACCTACGAGGACGAACTGGCCGGTCGCCTGCCGGACCTAGCATCCAACAGCCTGTTGGATCTGGCTACGCCAGGGCAGGACATTTCGCGGCTTCAAGACGCCTACCGCTAACGCGCCGGCATAGCTCAGCCTGAAACGGCCGGTTCGGACGTAGCAGCGGATCACGGCGCGGGCGGCGCCGGTGGGCCGGCCCCTGTGCCAGACTCGCTCGAGCCCCCGTAGCTCAGTGGACCAGAGCGACGGCCTTCTAAGCCGTGGGTCGCAGGTTCGAATCCTGCCGGGGGTGCCGGCAGCCTTCGGCACGTCTGGAGATGGCCGCGGCCAAGCCATCGAAAATCCAAGCGTGGACAGGGTAAAGGGCGTACCAATAGATCAGACCGGCGAGTCCCTTAGGACCAAACGCCGCCGTCTGTTGCATGTGGGTCGATCCGTCAGGTGCTGGCGTTAGCCTGAACTGAAGCCAGGCCCGACCTGGAAGCTTCATTTCAGCCCGCAGCCGAATCAGGCGGTCGACTTCGAGATCCTCGACTCGCCAGAAGTCGAGGGCATCGCCAATGCGCAGGTCATCGGGATGGCGTCGTCCCCGGCGCAGTCCAGCGCCGCCCAGGAGCCGATCCAGCATTCCGCGAATCCACCAGGTCCAGTTGGCGAAATACCATCCCCGCGCCGCTCCAATGCCAGCGACCACCCGGTACACGCTGTCAGCGGGGGCCGCGATTCGACGGCTGCGGCGCTCGACGATCAAACCTTGACTTGTTTCGAGCACGACCCGATTCGGGCGCTCGGGCGCTGGGCCGGCAGCGTCGCTCCACGACGTATCTATGAGCCCCATGTCCAGGTCCTCGACCACTCGGTCTAGCGCCGAGGCGTAGCTTAGAGGATCGATATGGGGAAAGAGCCTGCGGGCGCGATCATCCGTGACGATCACGTCGTTGCGAAGCCCTTCCACAAGAGCCCTGGTGATGCCAGCCGAAATGGGTGTCATCCAGTGAACCCAATAGGAGGACAAACGGGGGGTTAGCACAGGTACCGGCAGGAGCAAGCGACGCAGACCTCTGGCCTTGGCATAGCCGAGAATCAATCCGCGATAGGTCGTGACATCGCCGCCACCAATCTCGATGATCTCCCCTCTGCTCTCGGAGACATCGAGCGACGCAACCAGGTAGGTCAAAACGTCCTCGACCGCGATGGGCTGAATCCGCGAGTAGATCCACCTGGGACAGACCATGACCGGGAGACGTTCCACGAGATACCGAATCATCTCGAACGAGATGCTGCCCGAGCCGACGATTACGGCGGCCCGGAACTCGGTGACGGGAACCCCACTCTCGCGAAGCGCTCGTCCCGTCTCGTGGCGCGAGCGTAAGTGACGGGACAGTTCGGCGGCCGGCTCGCCCAGGCCTCCTAAGTAGATGATGCGCTGAACGCCAGCCTCCCGTGCCGCCAGACTGAAGGCGCGGGCTGCACGGACATCGAGATCGCCGAAGCTGGCTCCCTTGGACATGCTGTGGATCAGGTAGTAGGCGGTCTCCACGCCCTGGAGTGCTTTCGACAGGTCATGAGGACTGAGAATGTCGCCGACCGCAATTTCGACCTCACTGGACCACGAGCGAGAGCCCGCACGCGCACGGCTTCGCACAAGAACGCGGACGCTGTGGCCCTCTTCAAGCAGGCGAGGAACCAGGCGTCCGCCGATGTAGCCTGTCGCTCCGGTTACCAGGATCACGTCCGGGCTCTCACACTTTCTCCTTGATCTGATTCAATCCTAGTCCTGACACCGAACCGTGCGTGGTGGATTCGCCCACGATGTCACTGAGGCTCTCGGCCGGGGCTCTGTGGCGCCGGGAACATGTCGCCAACAGATCTCGCGTGGACCGCCGATGCACGGGCCGCGAGTGGACGACCCGGTCAGGTCCCGCGACGGTCTACGTGATCACCTGGGCCTCGCGCGCACCCTCATAGTCGGTCAGCACCTCCCGTCCCTGCTCGGTGACAAGGACGAGATCCTCGATGTGGTATCCGGCGACACCTGGATCCAGGTACGCGGGTTCGATACAGAGGATCATGCCCGGCTGCAGCAGTTCGTCGGTGGTGGGCTTGAGCATGGGGTACTCGTGGAGACCCAGGCCAAGCCCATGCCCGAGATGCGCCAGTTGGAACGGTAGTCGGACTCTCCGGTAGGCGGCCTGGCACGCAGCGAACAGTTCGCGGACCTCAAGACCAGGACGAATGGCATCGAGCGTATCGACGTGGGACTGATACAACCGGCTATAGATGTCGCGCTGCCGCGGGCTCGGCTCACCGACGAAGGCCGTTCGGGCCAGGTCCGACCAGTAGCCGACGAAGTTGCCCGCGACATCCGTGTGAAGTACCTGTCCAGCCTCGAGGCGCGTTGCTCCAGGGCGCGCGTGCCACTCGAAGGACCGAGTTCCGGTGCCAAGGAACATGAAGTTCAAGACGTCGGCCCCGGCCGCGGTCACGCCGGCGGTGATATCGTCCGCGACCTTCTTTTCGGGTTCGCCGATGGATGCTCTCTCGAAGGCTGCACGAATTGCGCGCTCGGTCGCGCGGCCGGCCGCGGCAAGAGCGTCGACCTCCTCCGGCGTCTTGATCATCCGGGCGCGGTCCATCAAATCGCCGCAGTCAACCAGCGTCGCGTCCGGAATCCGTTTGCGTAGTTGATTGACATAACCTGCAGGCAGTGAATGCAGTTCGAGCCCAAGTCGTCCCCCGGCAAGCCCCTTTTCGGCAATGACGTCCGCCAGCAGATCCACGGGCGAGGTCACGAACTCGGTATAGCTGCGCATGTCCTCGATTTGGCAATCATCCCGGCACGCGACGTCTTCGCCCTTGCAGACGACGATCGCCGGATACCCGTCGGCCGGCCACAGGAGCAGCGCGAGGCGGTCAGGAATAAGGCGCTGCATGACCATGCGGGCGCCAGACAGGTACGAGACGTTTTCCAGAGAACTGGCTATCACGCCATCCATTCCGGACTCGGCGAGAAGGGCTTCGAAGCGCCTGAGGTTCATTTCGCGTCGCTCCTGTGCGGGGCCCGTTTAGTGCGGCCCGGTGGCGATGACTGCTCCAGGACTAAACGTTGCCATCGTCGGCTTGCGGAGCATCAGGATCTGCGCAGCCGTCTGCCTGCGGCGCCCATTCGTCACGAAACACGGCGTAGTACACAAGGTCGACGTGTTCGTCTCGCATTTTCCAATGGCCGCGTAGGACGCCCTCGCGCGTCATGCCCAGCCTCTCCATCACGCGCCAGGACCGCTTGTTGTCCACGTGCGCGCGGGCATACACCTTGTGCAACCTGAAACGCTGGAAGCCGCAGTCGACAACCGCGCGAGCGGCCTCGGTGGCGAGTCCTCGCCCCCACCAGCGCTTGCCCAGCAGGTAACCCAACTCCGCCGTCTCGTGCTCGGGGTTCACGTGCAGGCTGGTGCCGCCGACGACCTGCTGCCCATCGACGATGGCGAACTCAAGATTGGTGGACCAGTCGGTACGCAACTGGCGGTTGACGAACTCCGCCGCATCGTTGCGCGTGTAGGGGTCGGGTAGCGGCCGATACTGTGCGACCTCAGCGTCTGAGGCGTATGCCCACACATCGTCGACATCGGTGAGCTCGAATGGCCGCAACAGCAGGCGGGCGGTTCGCAGTTCGACTGGCTTGTTCCGGTGTTGACCCATTCAACCACTTCCGATTGCTCGACCGGACGTGAGGCTGGGCCAAACTCGAATTCGCGATTGTTCCAGACCAAAGCGCCACATCAGGACGAAGCTGCGCGTGGTCACGTGACGTTTGACGGCCCCAACGAACGTCGGTCGATCATTTCAATGGCTGGGGTCATGTCGCGACGAGTCCTCGAGGTCTGACGCCGAACGCAGCGGCAAAGTGAGAACGGTGATGAGATCCGTGTTTTGGTGACTGGTCGGATAGGGCGACGCGTGGTGTTCGGCTACGACGTACGGCGAAGGCGGCGCGTGAGCGGGGCGACGAGGTTGTACGTCAGGGTTCGGATGCGCTGAAACCGTCGATAGAGGCCGACATACGTAAAGACCAGCATGATGAGGTAGCCGGGCCAATTGAGGACAAAGCCGATAAGGGCCTGCATGAGCTCCACGGGTCCGTCACCGGTGGCCCCGCTGGAAAGGGCGGCCACGAAGAAGAAGGGCAGCATGACCAGGGCCCCTACGACGATTTGTCCAAACAGGCCGACGATGGGCAGGAAGATGACGTACAAGACGGCGCGGACACGACGCATGACACGGTCAACGCCGTAATCCTCGACGCGACCTTCGCGGCGGTCCTGGTAGGGGTCGAAGCCGCAGTGGCGGCAGGTGGGCGAACGGGCGGCGGTGTGGCGCCCGCAGTTGGTGCAGGTAATGGTGCCCACAGGTTGATGCCTTGAGCCGTCGGCCACCTGATTTTGACGCGTCGAGCGGGGTTGGACAAGCGGGCACACCTTTTGGGCCCCGGTGCGCGTCTAGCAATCAGCCTTGGCCGACCTGAATCGTTGCAGGACCCTGTCGCGGACGGATGCGTGCCATCGTCCGCAGTCGTGGGGGACAATGTCTTTGGCAGCACGCACGCGGCAAGTTTGAGGCTTCGTGCCATTGCTCAGGATTCCGCGCAACGGGCGCCTTTTCATCCGCACGACGGGTTCATGAGGCACGAGGAGGCTAGCGATGAAGATCGTCCGCTTTGGAACGGATGCTGGGCCAGCCTATGGTTCGCTTGAGGAGAACGGGTCGGTTTTTTCCGTTAGCGGGAGCGTTTTCGGTGATTTTGACGTTGGCGGGCGTGTCGCGGACCTTGACGACTTAAAGATCCTTGCGCCCATCGATCCACCGAAACTGATCGGGGTTGGCGGCAACTATCTCGCCCATTTGGAGGAAGGCGGCGACGATGCGTTCGTGCCGCAATTCCCGATGGTCTTTCAGCTTCCGTCCACATCCGTGATCGGCCCGGGCGATCCCATCGTGATTCCCGACAAGGCGGGCTTTACACACGGGGTCAACAACCCGGATCTGCAGGTCGAACCGTTTAGCCCCGTGGACTACGAGTCCGAGTTGGTCGCGGTAATCGGCAAGCCCTGCCACCGCATCGACCCGGACAAGGCGCTGGACTATGTCCTGGGCTACAGCTGCGGCAACGACGTGAGCGCGCGCCCGTTGCAATTGGCGGAGATGGCTACCGGGGTGCTGATGCTTGGCAAGGGCCTGGAGACGTTCAAGCCGCTGGGACCGGTGATTGCAACGGACCTGGATCCGACGGATCTGCGGCTGCGCGGCCGGCACAACGGCGTGGTGACGCAAGATTCGACTACCGCCGACTTGCTCTTCAGCGTGGCTTCGCTGGTTGCGTACCTGGCGCAGGCGATCCGGCTCGAGCCCGGCGACTGCATCTACACGGGCACGCCCTCCGGCGGCGGATCGCTGGAGCCGGGGGACACGATCGAGGTTGAAATCGACGGCATCGGCGTGCTCAGCAATCCGGTCTTAGCTGGCTAGCGGGCGGAAAGGCTAGGACCGGCTCCCGTCCACGCGACGCTCGGCTAGCCAGTCTTCCCGGTATTCGAGGCCGAATCCGGGGCGGTCGGGAACCTGGACCATGCCGTCCAGGATTCGGATGGGTTCCACCCAGCACTCGTCGTGCGTAGCACCGCCGGCTTCGAGGTAGATGCTGTTGGTCATGGCGGCCAGCAGCTGCGCATTGTGCTGCCAGCCGCTGTGGGTAGCAATTCGGACGTTGTAGGCGTCGGCCAGCGCGGCCATTTCCATGATTTCCATCACGCCGCCGGCGCGGCGGGCGTCGGGCTGCAGGATGTCGACGCCGCGCTTCTCAAGCAGGTCGAGCACCGCGTGCTTGCCGTAGATGTTCTCGCCGGTAGCGATCGGGACCGAAACGGCGGCGCGGAGTTCCCCGTACTCGGTGTTCATCCATGGACGCAGCGGTTCCTCGTACCAGTAGATGTCAAAGGGCTCGTAGGCGTTGCCGCGGCGGATGGCTTCGTCCACTGGATGAGTCTGGTTAGCGTCGACCATGACGTGGATGTCGGGTCCGAGTGCGTTGCGGACGGATTCCAGGCGGCGCAGATCGTCGGCCAGGTCCGGCGAGCCGACTTTGATCTTGACTGCGACATAGCCGGCGTCGATTGCGCGCTGGCATCGCGCAACCAGTTCGTCGACGGGAAAATTGAGCCAGCCGACCATCCCGTAGGCCGGGATTTCAGTCCGGTACTGGCCAAGCAGTTGGGCTACCGACGCATCTCGGGCCTTGCCTAGGATGTCCCACACGCAATAGTCGATGACCGAGATTCCAAAGACGCCCAGGCCGCTGACGCCGTAGTACTCGGTCTGGTCGAACAGGTGCCGGCGCAGGCGGCGGGGCATGGAGGCGTCCTGGCCGACGACGAGTTTTCGCATTTCAACTTCAAAGAGCTGACGCGTCAGTTCGCCGCCATAGCCGGCAATGCTGAGGGTGTAGGTCCCGTAGATGCCGCTCTCGGTGTGCAGGCGAACGATGAGGTCGCGGCCCGAGGCAATGCGGTGGATCGAGTCCTCGATCACCCGCAGCGGACCCGGCTGCTGAACGACGATTGTCTCGAGCTCGGTGATTCGCATCTGGCCTCGCAGGTGCCTCCCTCGAGTGGCGCTCCGTTAGTCGGCAGGCAGGCGCGGCATCCAGTCGGGACGCGGGAGCCGGCCCTCGAAGCTGTAGTAGGGGTCATCACGATCGAGCGGCAATTGGACCGTCGCGCCGGTGGCGGCGGACTTGTAGATGGCGCGCGTTAGCTCGACGTGCTGCCGCGCAATGGTCTGGGGGAACGGGATGGGACGGTCCTCAAGCACGCACCTGGCCCAGAGCCGGCTCTGATGGAGCTGGCTGGGGGCCTCCGGGAGGTCATCGAGACCTTCGCCCAGGGCTTCCAGCTCGGCCACCACACCCGGGGTGTTAGTGGAACCGAACGAGAGGGTGTGCTTGAACACGCTTTCGCGGCCGGTGTTTAGCAGGATCGTGGGCTGGCCCCAGCCCAGGTGCTCGTGGGTCACGACCATCGAGGCGTTCTGGCCCACGAATTCCCACCGCGTCTGCTCGGTCCGGGGGTGCGCGTGATGCAGCAAGGATCCCTGCACGATGCCCACCGCCCCGTTGGCATAGCGGACCAGCGCCAGGCTGTAGCTATCGTGCTCGATTTCGCGCAGGAAGCCGCCGGAGTAGGCCGTGACTTCGACGATTGGAGATCCAAGGGCGTAGAGGAAGGGCTCGATGACGTAACGGCCGTGATGGAATACGGCGCCGCCGCCCTCGGTGTCGAATTTACCGTGCCAGCCACCCATGTAGTAGGACTGCTGGTGGTACCAATTGATCTCGATCTTGGCTACGGCCAGCGGCCCCATGAGTCCGCTGCCAATGGCTCGGCGGGCGTGCTGCAGGCCTCGCGTGTAGCGTCCGCCACACTGCGAAACGTAAGTCACACCGGCTTCTTCGACGGCGGCCAGGATTTCGTCGGCTTCCTGCACGCTCTTGGCCATCGGGCCTTCGGTGAAGACGTGCTTTCCGGCTCGCGCGGCGGCCACGACCGGCACGCCACGGATGGGTGGCGTCGTCAGAACAGCGACGGCATCGACTTCGGGATCCTCCAGCAGGGCCTCGTGCCCGTCATAAGTCCGGATATCGTTGTCGGCCGCAGCCTGGGCGTGTCCGGCCATTTGCCGGGCAGCTTCTCGGGAATCCTCGTCACGGGCGTTAAGCGCCAGGGCGCGCTGGCGAGCGGCTTCGGCGGTGTAGGCCTCGTGAATGGCTGCGGCCCGATCTTCCGCCAGGTTGGGATAGAGGTCGGCCGTGGCCACGACCTGGGCCAGGTCGGTCATGCCCGCGTAAATGTCGGTGTACAGCCGAGAGATTCCCCCGCAGCCAATGAATCCGACTTTGAGCTTGCGGTCCATGTGCCTGTGCTCCCGCCAATGGGTTGGAGGGGATAGTAAACGAAACAGCGGTCCGGGCGGCCACGCCGAAGCGCGCGACGGCGCGGGGACGTAGCATGCCAGTCACATCCTGTTTGGCCGGAGCGGCGGCGGAAGGAGCCTCAGACATGTCTGCGTTGGCCCTGCATGGTGGGACGCCTATCCGAACCGAGCCGTACAACGCCTGGCCTGAGTTCGACGAGTCCGAAATAGAGGCGGTGGTCAACGCGCTGCGCACCGGCAACTGGGCGTCCGGCGAGGGCGACCGAAGCCTGACCAACTTCGAGCGGTCGTTTGCGGCCTACCAGGGCGCCGAGTACTGCCTGGCCGTGAGCAGTGGCACCAGCGCGCTGGAAATCGGGCTGCGGGCCCTGCGGCTGCCACGAGGCTCTGAAGTCATCCTTTCGCCATACACCTACATGGCCAGCCCGACCGCGGTGCTGAACGTGGGCCTGGTGCCGGTCTTCGTGGACATGGACCCGGAGACCTACAACATCGATCCGTGGCTGATCGAGGCGGCGATCACTGACCGCACGGGTGCCATCATGACCGTGCATTTCGGCGGGCTGCCCTGCGATATGCGTGCGGTTCTTGACATTGCGCGTCGGCATGACCTGAAAGTGATCGAGGACGCAGCGCACGCGCACGGGTCCACTTGGAACGATCGCGGCCTCGGCACGATCGGCGACGTCGGCTGCTTCAGCCTGGGACCCGGCAAGAACCTCACGCCTGGCGTCGGCGGAGCGGTGATGACGAACGATCTCGAGATCTACAAACACGCGATCGCCTACTCCGAAATGGACATCGGCGGGCGCGTCATGCGGTTCGACGAGATGGACACCGACGCGCAGGCCGCCGAACCCGACGAGTGGTTCCCCTACAGCGCGGGCAATCGCAGGCTCGGCGGCGTACTGGCGGCCTTGGCCAGCGCGCAGTTGGATCGGCTGGAGAGCCAGACCCGGCGACGGTCGGAGAACGGCCGGTACGTGGCCGAACTTCTGGAAGACGTGGATGGTCTCGCATCGCGCCGTGAGGACCCCTACGTAACCCGCAACGCCAACCACCTGCACATCGTGCGCTACGACCCCGAGGGGTTTGACGGATTGCCCCGGGATCGCTTTGTCGAAGCCATGCAGGCGGAGGGACTGGGAATCCGGTCCGGCTACAGACGCCCTATGAATCGTGCCGACCTGTTCAGCGACCCCAACGGCGAACTCTCGCTGGTCTGGCCTCGAGGCGACACAGGACCCGACGTTGACTACGCCTCGATGTCGTGCCCTCACGCCGAACGCGCCTGCGCGACCGAAGACCTTTGGATCACCCAGAACATGATGCTCAGCGGCCCCCAGGCCATGGAGGAAATTGTCGAGGGTGCCGAGAAGGTCCGCGACAATCTGGCGACGCTGGGCGCCTCCTAGAGAGTCAGAGCGCGGATCGACGCAAGTCGGTCAGCCGGGAACTGACTCCGACAAGGTCGTAAGAGTTAGCCCTTGATGCCGGTGAGGGTGATTCCCCGAACGAACTGGCGCTGCGCAAAGAAAAAGACCACGATGATCGGCATAACGGAAATCATGGCAACGGCCATTTGCAAGGTGTGCTGCTGTTCCATGTATTGCCCGGCGGCAAAGTAGCGCAGTCCAACCGGGAGGGTAATGCGGTCGGGCGAATTCAGAACGATAAGAGGAAGAAAGAAGTCGTTCCAGTTGCCGATAAAGGAGAGCGCTGCAACGGTCGCAATTGCCGGTTTCGAGAGCGGCAGGATGACTCGAAACAGAATCCCCAGTCGGGAGGCACCGTCGGTACGCGCAGCCTCATCGAGCTCAATTGGAATAGTCATAAAAAACTGGCGCAATATGAAAATGTAAAAGGCGCCGCCGCCTAGTCCGGGAACAATCAGTGGCCAAAGTGTGTCTAACCAACCAAGATCCCGGAAGATGATAACGACGGGAATGATGGTGACGTGCAGAGGCAACATCATGGTTGAGAGCAAGACCATGAAAATGACTCGACTCCCCGGGAAGTCCAGGCGAGCAAACCCATAGGCGACGACACAGCTCACGAAGGTCCCGACTGTCACACCAATGAAGGTCACAATGAAAGAGTTAAATAGCCACCAAGGAACCGGATGGTGCTGCCAAACGTATGTGTAGTTTTCCCAGGCCGGCGGGAACGGCCAAAACAAGTCAGGATCATAGACTTGGCTGGTCGTCATGAAGGACCAGCGAACCATATAGATGAAAGGAATCGCATACATAACGCTGCCGCCGATCAGCAGCAGGTAGAAAAGGGCCCTGACGAGCGCGCGCATCACTCGCACGGACGTCGAGCGCACGGTGATGGGCTTGCTCGAGTAGACGACCGGTTGCCCTGGGGTGCCCAGCGGGGTGGTGAGACCGCCACCCAAACTGGCGGTAGCGGACGAGCCGGTCGGCTGTGTGCGTGCGGAGACCCTCGGCTGTGCAGGCGTCGGCACTAGAGATTCCTTGTGGTTGGTCGATGCCTCATTGCGAAACAGCGCCGAGCTTCGAGGTGCAGCGCACCGAGAGTTCGAACCTCAGCCCTTGATGCCCGTCAGCGCAATCCCGCGGATGAAGTGCTTTTGCGCGAGGAAGAACAGAACCACGACCGGCGCTACGGCAATCAAGGCAATGGCCATCTGCAGGTGGAGACGCTGCGCTTCATACTGTCCGGCCTGCAGCCAGCGCATTCCAACAGCGAGCGTCAGCTTTTCGGAAGACTGCAGCACGATCAACGGGAAGAA
>VXPS01000198.1:0-1690 GCA_009839425.1 Chloroflexota bacterium | reverse complement strand
CCCCCCGCTCATACCCACGCGTTACTCCGAGGCCACGGTCTGATTGTTAAACTACACATTTCCAATGGCTGATGAAGGAAAACACGGCGACGGTAGCGATGGCCGGCTTGGAGAGGGGGATGATAACGGTCCAGAACACGCGCATTCGCGACGCGCCGTCGATTGCAGCTGCTTCGTCTAGCTCCAGGGGCAGAGTCAGGAAGAACTGGCGTAGCAGGAATATATAGAAAGGCGCTCCACCCAACAGCGGAATGATCAGTGGCAGCAGCGTGTCGAGCCAATTCAGTTCCCGGAACAGAATTACCTGCGGAATGATCGTCACATGCTGCGGCAACATCATGGTGGAAATCACAATCAGAAAGAATATGCGATTCCCCGGAAACTTGAGGCGCGCAAATCCAAAGGCAACCAGCGCGCTCACGAATGTCCCGACGGTTACGCCGACAAACGACACAATCGTGCTGTTGGTGATCCACCAAAGCACCGGACCAACTTGCCAGACATCCGTGTAGTTGTTCCATGCGGGCGGGTTTGGAACCAACGGCTGAGGAACCACGTAAAACATATCAAGGCTCATTAACGACGCCCTGATCATCCAGAGGAACGGGATCGCGTACAGCACGCTGGCGCCGATAAGGACGATGTAGTAAAAGGCCTTGAGTAGCAACTGCAAGAATTGGGAGCGCCGCGACCGGATCGTACGGCCGCCAGACGAAACCGGCGCGGGAGCTAGTCCAGTATCAGCGGTACTGACGGTCATCGCTTATCGCTCCGTGGAGCCTTCGTAGTAGACCCAGCGCCGGGCAATACCGAACTGGATGATCGTAAAGATCAGGATGATCACGAACAGCACCCAGGCGATAGCCGAGGCGTAACCCATCTGGAAGTACTCGAAACCAGTCCGGTAGAGGTGCAACAGAATGAAGAGCGTAGAGTCTCGAGGGCCACCGTTCGTCACGATCAGTGCCTGGGTAAACACCTGCCAGGATCCAATGATCTGAAGCACCGCCGTTAGGAAAATTGCCGGTGTCATCATCGGAACGGTGACGTGCCACATCTTTCGAATCACGCCCGCTCCGTCCACACTCGCCGCCTCGTAGAGATGCTGCGGAATGCCCTGCAGGGCTGCCAGGTAGATGATCATCGTCGTGCCCAGTCCCCAGAAACTCATGAGGATCAGGGCCGGCATTGCCCAGGTTGAGCTTGTCAGCCAGTTCGGACCATCGATTCCGACGAGTCCGAGGAACTGGTTCACCAGGCCATTTGGCTGGAGCAGGAGGATCCAGAGGTACGCCGTGGCTACGCCTGCCGTTACCGAAGGCAGATAGAAGGCTGTTCGGTAGATAGGTTGGCCTTTGACCTTCTGGTTCAGCAGAATTGCTACAAAGAACGCCATGATCATGATTCCAGGTACATGGACAGCGGTGTAGTAGAGGGTATTGATGATGCTGCGAATAAACTTGGCATCGTCGGTAAAAAGCCTCACGTAGTTGTCGAGCCCAATCCACGTTGGAAGCCCAATAAACCGATAATTGGTAAAGCTTAGAAAAATCGATGCAATAAACGGTCCTAACGTAAACCAGAGAAACGTGATTAGCCAGGGTGCAATGAACAGCAGTCCGCTCCAGCGCTGCCAACGTGTCGTACGCAAAGTTTCCTCAGTTCATAGGCGGTCGGGCGAGCGCCATAG
>VXPS01000428.1 GCA_009839425.1 Chloroflexota bacterium | reverse complement strand
GACGGGAAATCGGCAACCACCGTGCCGACTTCAAGCTCGATCAGCGTCTCAAGCGTTGACTCCTGATTGACCGGCACCTGCCAGGTTGGATGCCGAAATTCGGCTGCCAGCGGCAGTTCCGGTAGCTCTTCCCGCACTCGCCCCAGGTACTCGCGTCCCGCGCTGCCCGCTTCGAACCATGGCGGAAACTGCAGGATCACCGTGCCCAACCGACCCGCAACGCGAAGTGGTTCCAGTGACTCGCGGAAATCGTCGAAGAGAATGCTCGGCGGCTCCACCGCGATCTTGGTCCATGACAGCTTGCGTCGCGGATCCGCCCCTGGCCGGCGCTGATACAACGTCAGTCCCCCAAACGCCACCACGTCGAGCTTGAATCCTTCCGGCGACTGATCCACCCACTCCTGCACCCGCTCCGGCTTAGGGATTCCACTGAAGACGTTCTCCGCCTCCACCACCGTTGCCTGCTCGGCGTAGATTCCGAGCATTTCGTTTGGGCGCGTGCGAGCTGGGTAGATCTCCTTCAGCCTCTGCCAGCCCCTCGTCCCGAACCGGCGGACTGCTGTCACCCGGCCATCCCGGCGTCGTTGCTGTCAATCTCTCGTCGCGACGTCATCCGGGCGATCTCACGCTCATACTCGCGGTCCCGCCAGCCCTCGATCGCCCGCATTCCAGGACCGAAGAGCACCGCCACATGAGCCCCCAGCGCAATCAGCCAGAACAGCATTGGCCAGAAGAACCATAAGCTCTCCGGCGTCGTCACCAGATTCAGCACGAGCAACAGCAACCCAATCGCCAGGTAGACGCCAACGTGCGCTGCGAAACCAATCCGCGCCCGCACGCGCTCCGTCGCGCGACGAAAAGCAACGTCTTCGTCAGCGGTCGAGAGATCGGCCATAGCCACGGCCCTTCAACGTGAGCACTCAGATTCTAGCCTTCGGAGACCCTGGGCACGGACTCGATACCCCTAGAGCGCCTGCAACACCTCACGCAGCGCACGTTCATCCCGCGGCAACACCGTACGCATGTCCAGCCGCAGGCGGCGCCTATGAATCCGCCCAATTACAGGACGCGCGGAGTCTCGCAGCCGCCGCGCCACGTCGTCCGCGCCAGACTTCGAATTTGTGACTTCAATAGCCACACTCGGTAACACCTGGCCTGGCAATGACCCGCCCCCCACGGCTGCAGACGAATCCACTACCCGCAACCCATTCCTTCCGTTCGTCACGCGCTCGGCCCGTGCTCTTAGGTCGTCGCCCCCCGCCGCGATCATCTGCCAGACCGGCACCTCGTCCACGGCCTCACCCCGCAGGTAGTGCCCCAGCGTCGCCCGCAAACCCGCAATCGTCATCTTGTCCGGACGCAGCGCCCGCGCCAGGGGCCGCCGCGCAATCGGCTCGATCACCTGGGAGGATCCAACAATCACGCCTGCCTGCGGCCCACCCAGCAGCTTGTCGCCGGAAAACGTCACCAGGTCCGCGCCGGCCTCCAGCGCCTCCCCGATCAACGGCTCCTGTGCCAGCCCGTAGACCGTCGTGTCCAGCAGCGCGCCGGAACCCAGGTCGTTGATCAGCAGCAACCCGCATTCCCGCGCCAGGCTGGCCAACTCCCGCGCGTCGGGCGACTCCGTAAAGCCCACCTGCGCGAAGTTGCTCGGATGCACCCGCATAATCGCCGCCGTGTCGTCAGTCACGGCCCGCGCGTAGTCCCCTACGCGCGTCCGGTTCGTCGTTCCCACGTCTCGCAGTCGCACACCACTGGCCTGCAGGATGTCCGGAATCCGGAACCCGCCCCCGATCTCGATTGACTCCCCGCGCGCAACCAGCACCTCGCGCCCTCGCGCATGCGCCTCCAGCGCCAGGAACACCGCCGCCGCGTTGTTGTTGAGCACCAGCGCAGCTTCTGCCCCTGTCACCTCGCGAACAACGTCCGCAATGTGGTTCGACCGCGAACCGCGCTGACCGGTCGCGAGGTCAAATTCAAGGTCGCTGTATCCCCCGGCCGCCGCCTGAACGGCATCCAATGCCCGTTCGCTCAACGGCGCTCGACCTAGATTGGTGTGGATGATGACGCCCGTCGCATTGATCACCGGACTCGGCGCATCTGCCAGCACCAGGCGAGCGCGCACCGCGCCAGCCTCGGCAATGGCATCAGGGGCGACGACTTGTTGTCCCTGCCTCACCGCCCCGCGCACGACCTCAATCTCTTCCCGAGCGGCTCGCACCGCCACCTGTGCCGGCACATCCGGCGCCAGGCGCTCAATTATCTGCGCCACGACGTCCACCGAGGGAATCGCTCGGAATCCTGACCTGGCGTCACTCACCTCACGCCCCAAACTTCTGTAGTCGCCCGCCGTGCGCGAGCATCAGCGCCATAATTGACTGCGCTGGAAACACGCCCAGCGACCCCTGCCCGCACGCCCGCTCGCCGAAGCGATCCACCGTATCCGGCAGCACGCGCTCGCCATGGAACAGGCACGGCACCGGATGCCACGAGTGCTGTCGCTGCACAGATGGCGTCGAATGGTCGCCGGTCACCACCAGCACGTCCGGGCCAAGCGCCATCAACTCCGGCAGCCGCTGGTCCAATTCCTCTAGTGCCACGGCCTTTGCGTCAAAGTCCCCATCTTCGCCCCGTGCGTCCGGCGCCTTGTGATGCACGAAGAAGTAGTCATAGTCGTCCCAGGCTGTCGCCAGTGCGGTCACTTGTTCGTCCGCCGACTCCAACCCGTCAACGACCTCCATACCGGCCACGCGGGCCAACCCCTTGTACATCGGATACGTTGCCAGGCAGACGGCCCGTAGCCCATAGAGCGAATCCAGGCTTTCGAGTTCGGGCAACCCCGCGTATCCACGCATCAGTACAAAGTTCGCCGGCGATTCGCCCCCAATGCAATCCTGCACCGCCTCGGCAACCAGCCGGAGTACCGCACTCGTGTGTTGGGCGCTGGGGGTCAGCGGTACCGGCTCCAGCGGCCGTACGCCAACCGCCTGCGGATCAGTCTCTTGAACCGACGGGGACAGATAGGCGCCGCGAATGATCAGGACCGCCCGGTGCTGCGACTCCGTGGCGAACTCCAACTCGACTCCCGGAATCTCAATCTTGTTCAGCTTCTCGACCAGCGCTCGATTTAGGCCCGTCTCAATCCTCCCTGCCCGTCGGTCAACCACACGCCCCCGGTCATCCAGCGTGCAGAAGTTCAGCCGCACCCCGAGATCCCCGGCGTCTAGCCGCAGGCCCAGTCCCAGCGCCGACAACGCGCCGCGCCCAATATTCGAAGCCACCGGGTCGTAGCCAAACAGCGCCAGGTGTCCCGGACCGCTACCTGGCGTAATCCCCGGCCCGATCGGCTGACTGAGTCCCGTCTGACCCTCCGCAGCCGCCCGGTCCAGGTTCGGCGTGTGGGCGGCTTCAAGTTCGGTAGGTCCGCCCGCTGCGCGCGGCAATCCGCCCAGCCCGTCCAGCACCAGCAACGCCAGCTTCGTCTGAGCCGGCTGGGCTAGCGACTGCAGAAGTGCTAGATCAACCAATGGTCAGCCCGCTAAGGAACAAGACCCACACATTATCTGGCTGCCCGGTCCCCGTCGCGACCCTCAAGCAGAAAGGTTCTAGCCTCCGAGCCGCAATCCGATCAGTTGCCCGACGGCCCCTACAACGATTCGCCACGTTCGGCCGCAGACCTCAGTGCTAGCCTCCACTAGACTCGTCCAATATCCCTCCCAGCTATGCTTTCCCGAGTCCTCGTGGCCATGAGCGGCGGCGTCGACAGCTCCGTTGCTGCTGCTCTATTGGCCCGCGACGGCTACGACGTCGTTGGCGTCACCTTTAACCAGTGGCCGGCCGAACTCATGGCCAGCGCCACCGGCAACGGCTGCTGCACGCCCGACACCATCGACGACGCCCGCCGCGTCTGCGCCATCCTGGGTGTTCCCCACTACGTCATCGACTACCGTCGAGAATTCGAAACTGCCGTCATCGATCCCTGGGTCAAGGCCTACCTCGACGGCCAGACCCCCAACCCCTGCGTCATGTGCAATCGCACCGTGCGCTTCGGATCCTTCCTAACCAAGGCCGATGAACTCAGTGCCGAATTCATTGCCACCGGCCACTACGCACGCATCGAGACCGACGAGACTCATGGACACCGGCGCCTCTTGACGGCTAGGGATCCCGGCAAGGACCAGTCGTACGTCCTACACGTGCTCGGCCAGCGCCAACTCACGCGGACCCTCTTTCCGCTTGGTGACCTCACCAAGCGTCAAGTCCGCCGGCTGGCTGCCGAATTCGGCCTGCCCGTCGCCCTCAAGGCCGACAGCCAGGAAATCTGCTTCGTGCCCGATAGCGACCATGCTGGCTATGTGCGAGCCCACGGATCGACCGGCACAGGCGATGTCGTCGACACTAGGGGCCAGGTCATTGGTCGCCATGCAGGCCTTGAGGCCTTCACCCCCGGCCAGCGTCGCGGACTTAACCTCGGCGGCGGATCCGCTCGCCGTCACGTCGTAGAACTGGACCCCGCCGGTAACCGGGTCATCGTCGGTTCTCGTGATGACAGCCGCGCCCGAAAAATCGAAGTGCGGGCTGTCAACTGGATCAACGGTGTGCCGCCGGCCGCGCCACGCCGCGTCGGCGTTCGCACTCGTTACCGAATGCCGCTTGAGGACGCAACCCTCGTCGTTACTCCAGGCGGCGTGTCCCTGGAGTTTGGCGAGCCGACCTGGGCCCCTGCCCCCGGGCAGTCGGCCGTCTTCTACGTCGGTGACGAGGTCTTGGGTGGCGGCACCATCGCCGCGGTAACGGCCCGATGAGCGCCAATCCACTTGCCCACGCCGACCCCTACTGTCCCCGCTGCTTCCGTCTCGTCCTAAACGACTATGTCTTTTGCCAGTACTGCGGCCAGTTCATCCACCAGAACGCCCCCGCCGACTCCCGTGCGTGGGACACGCGGCCGCCCGAGATTCCGGCCGTGGCGCCCGTCGCTGCGCCCACCGCGCCCAACATTGACCTTCCGGAAGATGCGCTGCCCTACGGCGCCGCGGGCGGCGCTGCCGGCGACGAAGCACAAACGGAAACTGGTGACCACCAGGTCCCCGAGTCCCCCGACGCGTCTACTGAAGAAACCGATACCGAATCAGCTTGATCACGGCCTCCGGGCCGTCCACCCACCAGCGCAGTTTCTTCTTCTCCTCGCGGGCCTGGTAGCTGATCGGAAGTTGGGCGATTTCCTCTCCGGCCGACACAAAGGCGGCGGTTAATTCCACTTCAAGATCGAATGAGTCGGCCTGAAGGGTCACGCCCTCCAGCACCTCGCGCCGCCACATCTTGTAGCAGGTCTCCATGTCCCGGATGGCGACGCCATACAGAAGGTTCGTCAGCAACGTGAGCGCTTGGTTCCCGGCGCGCAGCAGGAATCGTTGGCTGCGGAAGTCGCGGTAGCCGTACACCACGCGTGCCTCACCTGATTCAATGAGTTTCAGCATTGGAATGAAGTCGTTCGGGTGGTACTCCAGGTCCGCGTCCTGAATCACAATCACGTCCCCGCCGGCCTCGGCCAGCCCCGTGCGCACTGCGGCTCCCTTGCCCTGATTTACGGGGTGCCGTACCACCCGCACACCCGGTATTCCAGCTTCCGTTATTGCATCCAGCGTCCGGTCAGTAGAGCTGTCGTCCACCACGATGATCTCGGTATCGAGGTCCAGAGCGGACACCCGCTCCAACACCAACGCAATCGTCTCCGCTTCATTGAACGCGGGAACGATCACGCTCAGCTGGATCGGAGACCTCGCCACAGTTGAATTATGTCAACAAAGGAATTGAGAATCACCCTCGGACTGTTTCCCGATTGCACGCCCGCCCGCCGCGGGTAATGCGTCACCCCAACCTGCGTGAAGCTGAAGCCGCCTCGCAACGCGCGCGCAATCAGTTCCGCCGAAATCGCCGCGCCGCGACCCGAGATAAAGTCGTCCACGGGCACGGCCTCTCGCCGATACAGCTTGAACCCGCAGTCCAGATCCCGCACCCGGAATCCCAGCAGCACCCGGACCGAGAGGCCCCACAGCCACGCGTTGAGCCGCCGATAGAATGGGTCCGCCCGGTTGATCCGGTAGCCCAGCACGAACCCATGGTCGGCTAGCGCATTTACGACGGCAGGCAGGTCGGCCAGCGAAAACTGCCCATCGCCGTCCGCGCAAAAGACCAGATCGCCAGTCGCCGCCTCGAACCCCGTGCGCAGCGCCCGTCCGTAACCCATGTTTGTTTCATGCGATACCACGCGCACCCGCGAGTCATTCTCCGCGATCGCCCCGGCACGCACCGCCGTGTCGTCGCCGGATCCGTCATTCACGATGATGACCTCGAAATCGTCGGCAATCGCCGGCAGATGCTCCAGCGCATTCCCAATAACTTGCTCAACGTTTTCCTCCTCGTTGTGACACGGAAAGAAAACGCTGATCGAGGCCCATTGCCTGGGCGAGTCCGACGCCTGCTGCAAGACGGTCCCTCGGTAAGAGTCCGGCCGGGCACGAATCGATGGCCCGCTGCCACTCGTCCGCCGGTGACTATGGCACACGTCCGCCCCTAACTGGTAAGCGGCATAATCCCAGGCTACATACGAACGGGATCGGGCACATGCGCGTTTCCTACACCACCTACTCCGCGCCCACCTGGTCGCTCGAGCGCCACGTCGCCGTGTCCACTGAGTTGGGCTGCGAAGGCCTCGAGCTCCGAAACCTCGACGGCCAGCCCATCGATCCTGCCATGCCTGAAGACCGCCGCACCGCGATCTTCGAAACAGTCGCTGATGCCGGCCTTGAAGTCTGCGTCGTCGGCAGCAGCGCGCGATTCGCCCTGCCCTCCGCCGCTGATCGCAGACAGGCTGTGGAACAAGCGGTTGCGTTTGTCGAGCTTGCCGATGCCTGGGACGCTCCCATCGTTCGCGTCTTTGGTGGCAGCTATGACCCCGGCCCCTCGGACGATGAAGTCAACGGCTGGGTCGCCGAAGCGCTGCGCGAAGTCGCCGTTGCGGCCGACACCTATGGAATCCGCCTTGCCCTCGAAACCCACGACGCCTTCTCGACTGGACAGCGCGTCAGGCGCGTGCTCGATCTCGCCAACCACACCGGCATTGGCGTGGTCTGGGACTTCGCCCATCCGGTCCGCCACGGCGAGACCGTCGACCAGACCTGGGACCTGATTCACCGCGACGTCATCCATGCCCATTTCAAGGACATGAAGCTCACCGGCGGCGGCCGTGACGGCTGGGAGTCCGTGGGCCCCGGCGAGGGCGATCTTCCCTTGGCCGACATGGTCGGCCGGCTCGTCCGGACGCACTACGACGGCTATATATCCACCGAATGGGAAGGCCGCGACCCCGACGGCGCCGACGACCCTGCAGACGCGCTCCGCGCCCACACGTCAGCAGTTCGAAACCTGATCGCGCAAGCACGCGGGAACTGAGAACTCGGCCCCGCCTTCCGATTCACGGAATCGCTGCCGCCGGAAAAACCGTTGACTCGCCATCGCCTCGCCCCTACGCTTGGCATCGCAAAAGCGTTGATCGGGACGAGTACACGCGACCTTCCACGTCAGAGAGTCGGGCCTAGCGCTGAAAGCCCGGTCGTGGAAACAGCGTCGAATGGCCCCGTGAGCCGCGGACCGAACGGCATCGCCCAGTAGGCTCCGACGGAAGCCCACCGTGAGCCGGGCAGGGTATCGAGCCGTTTGCTCCGTACCTGCGAGGAGCGCCCTCGGCGCTTGAATTAGGGGTGGCACCGCGAAGGCCATCAACCTCTCGCCCCCTGTGTTGGCGAGAGGATTCTCAATTTAAGGCGCCTGAAGGAGGGGCCACATGCCGTCCACTGCACCGTCCCGCACGGACACCTGCGCATGGACGCTCGAGCAGCTGCGTGCCGGGCGTGGCGTCCCCGTCTTCCGCGACCTCCCCGCCGACCTCGATACCCCCGTCGCCGCCTATCTCAAGCTCCGCGGCAAAGGTCCCTCGTTCCTTTTGGAAAGCGTTGAGCGTGGCGAGTCGGTCGGCCGTTACTCCTTTGTAGGAGGCGGCCCGCGTACCGTCGCCCGCCTGCGCGATGGCCAGGCCGCCGTGGCGAACGGTGGCGGCAACCCCGTGGCCCGGACTTACGACGACCCACTGGAGTTTATCGCCGGTCTTCAGCATCCGTTCCCAATTGCCACGCATCCCGACCTGCCGCCTTTCCAGGGCGGTGCCGTGGGCTATCTCACCTACGATGTTGCGGCGGACTTCGAGCGCCTGCCGATTCCCGAGCAGGACACCCTCGGAGTGCCCGACGCCGTCTTCATGTACTGCGACGATCTGGTCGTCTTTGACCACGTCACACAGGTCTTACGGCTCGTGACGCTCGCGCACCCCGCGGACGATCCCGAAGCCGCGCTGGCCACTGCCGAGGGCCGCCTGGATCGCCTGGCGCAACGACTCGACGGTCCCTATGCCACGCCTCCGCCGCTTCCCGCCTCGAACGGTGAAGGCGCTTCCCAGAGCATGACCCAGGCCGAATTCGAAGATTGCGTTCGCCGAGCCAAGGAATACGTCGCCGCCGGCGACATCATCCAGGTCGTGCCGTCGATTCGGTTCAGCCGACCCCTCGATGTCGACGCCTTCCAGGTCTACCGCTACCTGCGTCGCGTCAACCCGTCGCCGTACATGTTCTTCCTGGATTGCGGTGATCTTCAACTCGCCGGCGCCTCGCCCGAAATGCTGCTTCAGGCAGTCGCTGGGCGTGCCCGCACGCGCCCCATCGCCGGTACGCGACCCCGCGGCTTGACGCCAGAGGAGGAAGCTGAACTCGAGCGCGACCTCCTGGCCGATCCCAAGGAACTCGCTGAGCACGTCATGCTCGTCGACCTTGGCCGTAACGACCTCGGCCGCGTCTCTCGACCAGGCACAGTCAACGTCGACGACCTCATGATCGTCGAGCGCTTTTCCCACGTCATGCACATCGTCAGCGACGTGAGCGGTCAGCTTGACCCTCAGTATCGAGGCTTCGATGCGCTCCGCGCCTGCTTCCCGGCCGGCACCCTCAGCGGCGCCCCCAAGATCCGCGCCATGGAGATCATTGCCGAGCTTGAGGACCTCCGGCGCGGCCCGTACGGAGGCGCGGTTGGCTACATCAGCCACTCTGGCGACATGGACACCGCCATCACCATTCGCACCCTGCTCGCCCACAACGGACGCGCCCACGTCCAGGCCGGCGCTGGAATCGTGGCCGACTCGGTGCCGGCAACGGAATACGAGGAGTGTGTCAGCAAGGCTCGCGCCGTCCTGCAGGCCATCGAACTCGCGGAGGAGGCGGCTCGTGCTGCTCGTCTTGGATAACTACGACTCGTTTACCTACAACCTCGTGCAGTACCTCCAGGTCCTGCACCCGGATGTCGCCGTTTATCGCAACGATGTGGTTGCCGTGGACGAAGTCAAAGACATGGCGCCGGACGCCATCGTCGTCTCTCCCGGCCCCTGCACTCCCCACGAGGCTGGAATCTCAGTCGAGCTCATCCGCGAACTCGGTCCAACGGTGCCGACACTCGGAGTCTGCCTGGGGCACCAGTCCATCGGCGCGGCCTTCGGCGGCCAGGTCATCCGCGCCCCCGTGCTCATGCACGGCAAGACCTCGCCCATTTCTCATGACGGCCGCCGCCTCTTTGCGGATTTGCCGAATCCCTTCGACGCTACCCGCTACCACTCGCTGATCGTGGAGCGCGACGGCCTGCCGGACGAACTGGAGGTCACGGCCCAGAGCCCCGACGGGCTTATCATGGGAATGCAGCATCGTTCGCACCCCATCTACGGCGTGCAATTCCACCCGGAATCCATCTTGACAGCCGCCGGACCAGCCCTCTTGCGCAACTTCCTCCGGTTGGCCCAAATGCCGGTGGCCGCATGATTACTGAAGCCATCCGCTCCGTTGTCGATGGCGACGATCTTGACACCGCGACTGCGACTGCCCTGATGGACGCGATTCTCGAAGACGAGATGACCCCGGCCCAATTCGGCGCGCTCGTCACCGCCCTGCGGCTCAAGGTCGAGACCGCCGCGGAAATCGCTGGCTTCGCCGCCAGCATGACTCGCCACGCTTTGCAGGTCGACGTCGACAATGCCGCACTCGTCGACACCTGCGGCACCGGCGGCGGCCGCACCCGCTGGGTGGGAGTTTCAACCGCCGCCGCCTTCGTCGTCGCGGGTGCAGGTGCCGTGGTCGCCAAGCACGGCAACCGCGGCGTGACCCGCCCCGCCGGCAGTGGCGACGTGCTCGAGGCGCTCGGCGTCAACCTCATGGCTGGGCCGGACCTGGCGGCGCAAGCGCTCGTCGAAGCCCGCATCGCCTTCATGTTTGCGCAAGCCTTCCATCCCGCCATGCGCTTCGCGGGGCCGCTTCGACGCGAAATCGGCATTCGCACCGTCTTCAACATCCTCGGTCCGCTTACCAATCCCGCCGGCGCCCAGCGGCGTCTGCTCGGCGTCGGCGATCCGGGCCTGGCCCCAACCATCGCTGAAGCCCTGCGCCTCCTGCACATCGGTCGCGCGCTCGTGGTCCACGGTCACGGCGGCGTGGACGAGATCTCGCTCAGCGGTCCAACCCGCGTATTTGACGTCAACGATGGCGCCATAGCCAGGTACGAAGTCACTCCGGTCGATTTCGGCCTACCGGTCGTGGACGCCTCCGAGCTCGAAACCCACGATGCCGCGGTCGTCGCCAACACAACCCGAGAACTGCTGGCCGGGCGCCACCACGGCCCTCGCCGTGATGTCGTCCTGGCCAACGCCTCCGGCGCCCTCGTTGCCGCCGGCATCGCAGGTGACTGGCGTGACGGCGTGTCGCGAGCGGTTGACGCCATTGATGGCGGAGCCGCCATCGCCTGCCTTGACCATCTCGTGGATGTCTCGAACAGGAGTAACGGAGCGTAGGCCGTGATCCTCGACGAGATTGTCGCCCGCAAGCGTCTCGATGTAGCAGCCCGTGCCGAGCACGCGCAGCTTGCCGATCTCCAGGCCCGTCTCGCCCAGCGCACCCCCACGCGCTCCCTCTGGCACGCCCTGGATGAGGAAGGCGTCGGCGTAATGGCCGAAATCAAGCGCCGCTCACCTTCGGCCGGCGTCTTCGCCGAAGACGTCGATCCCGCCGAGTGGGCGGCCCGCTACCAGGCCGGCGGCGCCATCGCCATCTCGGTCCTCACCGACGAACCCTTCTTCGGCGGCACCCATGCCGATCTGGCAGCGGCGCGCGTCGCTACCGATATCCCCATCCTTCAGAAGGACTTCGTCGTCACCGACTACCAAGTATTCGAGGCCGCCGCCTACGGTGCCGACGCCGTGCTCCTCATCACCGGCCTCACGCTCGATCAAGACCTCGCGGCACAAATCGGCCTCGTCCATCGGCTCGGCATGGAGGCCCTCGTCGAAGTTCACACCGAGGAAGAGCTCGACGAAGCCCTCCTGGCCGGTGCCCGCATCCTCGGAATCAACAACCGCAACCTGCGCGAATTCACCACCGATCTCGCGGTCACCGAGGAACTTTGCAAGCTGATTCCCGAAGAAATCACCGTCGTCAGCGAAAGCGGCGTCCACACGGCACATGACGTCGAGCGGCTGGCCGCCGCCGGCGTCAGCGGTGTCCTGGTCGGCGAGTCGATCATGAAATCCGACGATCCCGTCCAGCAACTCCGCATGCTGGTCGAGGCCGGGGAGTAGCCGTCACGTGCTCGTCAAGATCTGCGGCCTCTTGGAACCGGCCGACGCCCACGTCGCTGTGGCGGCCGGCGCCGACATGGTCAGCGTGATCTTCGCGCCCGCCCGTCGCCGTCGGACACTCGCCCAGGCCCGGGCCGTTTTCGAAACGGCGCCCCCCCACGTGGAACGCGTCGGCGTTTTCGTCGATGCCCCCACGGCGGAGGTCAACGAAGTCATCGACGCCTGCCGGCTCGACCGCGTGCAACTCTCCGGGGCCGAGTCGGCCGCCTACTGCCGCGCCTTCGGCGCACGCGCGGTCAAGACGCTCCGTCTTCCCAATGACCTCGGCGAGTTTCCGAAGTTCTCGGTCCCGCTCTTCCACCTTGACGCCCTGGTCGAAGGCCAGGCCGGCGGTACTGGCGAGAGTTGGGATTACTCGCTCGCCCGCAACGCCACCCACACGTACCGGGTACTCCTCTCCGGTGGCTTGACGCCGCAAAACGTGGCCGCCGCCATACACGCCACGCGACCCTACGGCGTCGATGTCAGCAGCGGAGTGGAAACCAACCAGCGCAAGGACCACGACAAGATCGAACAGTTCATCCGTAATGCCCGCCGGGCATTCGCGGCGCCTGCCTGCCTATGAGCCGACTCCGCCTTATCGCGCTGGGTCTCGGGCTGCTCATGCTGACCGCTTGCTCACATGGGCTGCAGCTGGAAAACGGCGAACGTCCCGTACAACCCATCACGCGCATCAGCTTCCTGTTCACCGAAGGGCAAAGCGACATCGTCGTAAACGCGCCAGCCGCTCCAGTCCAACCCGAGGCCGCCGCTGCTCCGGCCCAGATGACCTCGCCCACCGCAGCGCCGATAGGGGCGCCAACGCCTGCGCCCTCTCCCGTGATTACACAGGCCACACAAACGCCGGTTGACCGTGCGGCCACACCTGTCCAGACGGCAACGCTCACCCCGACCTCTGCCGGCGACTCGACGCCCACGGCCGAGCCGACGCCGCTTCCGGAAGTCGATGTCGCCGCCATTACTGCTAACGAAACCGCCAGGTCGCTCGTCATACCCGCTACCGAGGTTGATCCGGGACTCGAAATCGTCGACGAAGAGTCCGACCCCAGCGATTTCTTGTCCGAGGAGCTCATGGCCCAGTCCGGCCTAGTCAGCTTCTTCGTCAGTGGAAGTACCCGCCAGCCCAGCGGCGGCGCAGGCAGCGGCCGTCCCGTACAGCTTGTACAGCGCCTGTTTGTCCACGCCAACGCCGACGGCGCGTCCAGGATGTTCGATGAACTGGTCGATAGCGCCGCCCCTACCTTTGCCATCGCCGCGCTCGGCTTCTTCCGGCAGTTCTACCCTGACCTTGAGCCTGGAACGCGTACCTCGGACCAGTTCACCCTGGCCGACCAAAACCGCCTGATCGAGGTGCGTATCGACCCCAAGATCGAACCGGAGGAACGCGAGCTTGGTCCTGGAGATCCGCACATCTACTACCTGATACTGCGCCAGGGTCGCGTGTCCGCCATCTTTGAGCTCGTCTATCTGAGCGTTCAGGATCCGGGCGTCGTCACCGTCCTGGGCGAACGCCTGATAAACCGCATTCCGAGCGACCTCGCCGAGTCGCAAGGCTAACGATGCTTGAGACAGGCACACTGCCCAACGCTGCCGGCTACTACGGCCCATTCGGCGGCCGCTACGTTCCCGAGACGCTCGTTGCCGCCCTTGATGAACTCGAGGCCTCGTTCCAACGCCACCATCGCGATCCGGCCTTCGTGGCTGAGCTTGAAAACCTTCTTCACTTCTACGCTGGTCGCCCTACGCCCACCTATCACGCCGCCCGCCTGAGCCGGGAACTCGGCGGCGCCCAGGTCTATCTCAAGCGCGAGGACCTGGCCCACACCGGCGCCCACAAGATCAACAACGCCCTGGGACAGGGTCTGCTGGCCCGGGTCAGCGGCAAGCGTCGCGTCATCGCCGAAACCGGTGCTGGCCAGCACGGCGTCGCCTCGGCCACCGTCTGCGCCATGCTCGGCCTCGACTGCGTCGTCTACATGGGCGAGGAAGACGTCCACCGCCAGGCCCTCAACGTCGCCCGCATGTGCACCCTCGGTGCCGAAGTCATCTCCGTCACTTCAGGCACTCGCACCCTCAAGGACGCCATTAATGAGGCCCTGCGCGACTGGGTCACCAACGTCGATAGCACCTTCTACCTCTTCGGCTCCGCCACCGGTCCGCACCCCTACCCCAGGATCGTTCGCGAGTTTCAGCGCGTCATTGGCCGCGAAGCCCGCGCCCAGATCCAGGAACTTGCCGGTGGTCTTCCCGACACTGTCGTCGCTTGCGTCAACGGCGGGAGTAACGCAATCGGAATTTTCTCTGCGTTCATCGAAGATCCCGGCGTCTCACTCGTCGGGGTCGAAGCCGGTGGGTACGGTGGTGACCAGGGCGAGCATGCCGCCACGGTCGAGAGCGGGACTCCCGGAATACTTCACGGGGCGCGGAGCCTTCTCCTGCAGGACGAGGGTGGGCAGATTATTGGAACGCATAGCATCGCCGCGGGTCTTGACTATCCGGGCGTGGGGCCCGAACTCGCCTACCTTCACCACGTCGGGAGGGCGGAGTTCGCCACGTTTGGTGACGCTGACGCGCTCGATGCACTTGAATTGCTGGCCCGAACGGAAGGCATAATTCCGGCCCTCGAGAGCGCGCACGCCGTGGCTGGCGCAATCCGGATGGCGTCTGAGACAAGCAGCGATTGCGTCATCCTGGTCAATCTCTCGGGACGCGGCGACAAGGACATGGAGACCATCGCCGCCCAACTTGGTACTCGCGGATGAACCGCATCGACGCGTCCTTCAAGTCGGCCGAGGCCGAGTCGCGCTTGGTCTTGGCCCCGTACGTCACCGTTGGCTACCCAACGCGTGAATCCGCGGTCGAATTGGCGCTGGCCTACGTCGAAGCCGGTGCCGACATGCTTGAGATCGGCATGCCCTTCAGCGATCCCATCGCCGATGGACCCACCGTCCAATTGGCCTCACAGATTGCGCTGGAAGGCGGTGTTTGGCTTGAGGACGCCTTCAACATGATCGAGCGGATTCGTTCGCAAACCGATATACCGTTGGTCCCGATGGGCTACGTGAACCCGTTCATGCAGTTCGGCTTCGACTCGCTGGCACGCGAGCTTGCGGCCGCCGGAGCCGACGGATTGATCGTTCCGGACGTCCTGCCGGAGCACGCCGACGACATCGAGGCCGCGCATGCGGAGCATGGCCTCTACCTCATCCGATTTGCGGCCCCCACCACGCCACGTCAGCGACTGCGGCACGTCGGCAGCGGGGCCCAGGGCTTCATCTACTGCGTCAGCGTCACCGGCGTCACCGGCAGCCGCGCGCGGCTTGCGGACGATCTTCCGGCCTACCTCGCCCGTGTCGGAGAGGCCACCAGCGTCCCGCGCATGGTCGGTTTTGGCATCTCCAAACCCGAGCACCTGCGGGCGCTGCACGGTCGCGCCGAAGGCGCCATCGTCGCCAGCGCGCTGATTGACATCGTGCAGGCCAGCCCGCCAGGTGCAGGCATCGAAGCCGCCGCCGCCCATGTCAGGAATCTGGCGGCCGCCGCATGACCCGCCTCATCCTCCTCGGTCTCGGCCTGACCGCAGCCGCCTACGCCCTGATCGTCGTGCGTACCGCCTGGGTCATCGTCCACCCAAACCGGCGATGGCGCCCGACCGACTGGGAACCTTTGCCCCTCAACCCGGCGCGCGTGCAATTCAGGTCAGCCGACGGCACCCGTCTCGCCGGCTGGATCAAGCCGCACGACAACCCCATCGCCACCGTGATCCTCGTCCACGGTCTCGGCGTCAACCACACCGTGCTCGCCAACCGCGCCTACCGCCTCTGGCAGCGCCGCTTCTCGGTCATGCTGCTCGACTTCCGCGCCTGCGGCGAGTCCGAAGGCTCAACCAGCACCTGCGGCGTCCGCGAAGTCGAAGACCTCTCGGCCGCCGTCGACCTCTGCATGCACCAACCCGAATTCGGCAACGCCCCCATCGTCGCCCTCGCTGACTCGCTCGGCGGAACCGTTGCCCTCGCCGCCGCCGCGCAGCGCTCGGAAATCAAGGCCGTGTTTACGGATTGCGCACCCGTCTCGCTTCGCTCCGCGATCGACAAGGGCTTCGGGGCCTACACCGGTCTGCCCGTGTTCCCGTTTCGACGAGCCGTCGTCTGGGCCGCGGAGCGCATCACCGGCGAGAGCGTCGAAGACTTCTCAGTCGAAGACTCCATTGCCCGCATCGCCCCCCGCGCCGTCTGCCTCGCCCACGGCCACCAGGACCCGCTCGTCGACGTGTCCGACGCCCACTTGATGCATGACCGCGCCGGTGAACCCAGGGAACTCTGGCTCGAACCCGACGTCGGACACGTCCTCGCCGCCCAGATCCACCCCGACACCTATGCCGACCGCGTGGCCGACTTCTTTAGCCGGGCCGTCGCTTCCGACACCGACGCTTCACGACCCGGCCATAAGCATCGTGTGGCTGAATCCCCCGTTTCGCCAGGAACGCCGACTCCGGAAACGAACGGAACCGACGCCACGGTTTCGGCCCAGACAGGCCCAGGACCCTAGGCGCCCTCGTCCCAGCGCGAGGTCCGCTCGTCGGTCTCGAAGTCAGGCGTGCTGTAGGCCTCCGCCTCCAGCAGATCCTTCAGCTTATCGAGCGAGACCGTCATCACCAGCTCCGCGTCCCGCTTGGCCTTGCCGCCGATTCCGAAAAAGCTGCGGCCCTCGTCATCCAGCTTCAGCACCCAGTCCACCTCGGTGCCGGTCAGCGAGTGCTTCACCTGCACGCTCGCCCGGTGCGGCTGAAACTCCGCGTAGCGTGTTGGCAGTCGGTACGTGAACACTCGGTGCTCGGCATCAAACTCCAGAAGCTCAATCTCCGCCTGCGCCGCACCGCGCACGGCAATCTTGCTCCCAACCCCGAGTGGTCCGTCCCCAACCTTGCGCACCTCGCTCACGCCGGGAAACCAGCGCACGAGCTCCGAGCCGTCGGTCCACGCCCGCCACGCCACGTCCGGATCCGTGTGGATGAACTGCTCGACCTTCTGGCCGATCACGATCCGCTCTGACTCCATGCTGGCTCCTCGCAGGCCACCGTTCGTGCGCTCGTCACTATGGTACGCGCCACGCGCGGCCTCGGCGCATCCTTTCGGCGGTAAACTCGCCGTGGAGGGGTGCCCGAGTGGTTTAAGGGGCTCGTCTCGAAAACGAGTAGGCGTGATGAGCGCCACGTGGGTTCGAATCCCACCCTCTCCGCCAACCGACGACCACAGCCTCGCTTGCTAGCATCAGCCCTCGGGAGAGGTCGCCTAGAGGCTTAGGGCGCACGCCTGGAAAGCGTGTAGGGGGCAACCCCACGTGGGTTCGAATCCCACCCTCTCCGCCAGCCACCCCGGCCTGTGCCATCACCATTCGCCGCGGCCCTGGGACCTCGGGACCTCAGTCGCCTGTAGGCGTCGCCATTAACCCTTGACTTAGTCAATGCTAACGCCTACTCTTCGCTATGGCTAAAGTTAGCCATAGCTAATACGGAGTGTTAGCCAATGCTTCACGACGGGCCCGCCCCGCAAAAGCGAGACCAATCCACCGGACGCCTCAGCCGGCGACGCCTACTGCGCATCGGCGCCGTCGGCGCTCTCGGCTCCACCGCCGCCGCGGCCCTCGCCGCCTGTGGTGAAGCCGAGCCGCGAATCGTCACGAAGGAAGTCCCGGTCGAAAAGATTGTCACCCAGACGGTCGTCAAAGAAGTGCCCGTTGAGCGCGTCGTCGAAAAGGTCGTCACCGTCGAGAAGCTGATGGTTCCCAAGCAGCAGACCGTCACGGTCTACTCCGGCCGCAGCGAATCGCTGGTCGCACCGGTCCTCGCGCAGTTCGGTGAGATCTCCGGTGTCGACGTCAAGATCAAGTACGCCGGCACCCCGGCCCTCGCCGCCACCCTCCTCGAAGAAGGCTCCAACTCCCCCGCCGACCTCTTCTACGCGCAGGACCCCGGCGGCCTCGGCGCCGTCGAACCGCTCTTCGCGCCGCTGCCCCAGGACATCCTCGACCGCGCCCCTGCCTGGGGCCGGCACGCCGATGGCCTCTGGACCGGCGTCACCGGCCGGGCCCGCACGGTCGTCTACAACAACCAGAAGTTCACCGAAGCCGACCTCCCCGACGACATGTTTGGCTTCCACGACCCCGCCTGGAAAGGCCGCATTGGCTGGGCTCCCACCAACGGCTCTTACCAGGCCATGGTCACCGGCATGCGCGCCGTCTGGGGCGAAGACCGCACCGCCGAGTGGTTGGAGGGCATCAAGGCCAACCAGCCCATTGAGTTCCCCAAGAACACCCCGCAGGTTGCCGCCGCCGCCGCCGGCGAAATCGACGTCGGCTTCGTCAATCACTACTACCTGCACCGCTTCATGTCCGAGCACGGCGAGTCCTTCAACGCCCGCAACTACCACGTGCGCGGCGGCGGGCCGGGAGCCCTTATCATGGTTTCCGGCGCCGGCGTTCTGGCCTCGGCTGCCAACCCTGAACCGGCGCAGGCCCTCATTCGCTTCCTGCTCTCCGACGTGGGACAGAGCTACTTCGTGGCCAACACCTTCGAGTACCCCACGGCGCCCGGCGTCAAAACGCATCCGGGCGTCACCCCGCTGGACGCCATCAATCGGCCTGACATCGCGCCGGCTGAGCTAACCGATCTGAAGGGCACGCAAGACCTGTTGCGCCGCCTCGAGATCCTCCCCTAACCCCGGGCCACATGGCCTCGGTCCCCGCCGTCCAGACCCTCCCCGGGTCGTTTATTCCCCGCCGGTCCCCGCCGGTAGGGTTGACGCTCCTGGCCGTGGCGGTCACCGCACTCCTTGTGTTGCCGGTGATCTACCTGGGGATCCGGTCCTTCGACGCGGGGACCGAGGCCTGGCAGCTACTTGCGCGGCCACGCATAGCCGCCGTCATTGGCCGTAGCCTCCTACTCGTCGTCTCAGTCACGGTCGTCGCGACTGCGCTGGCTGTGCCCATCGCCTGGCTTCTCACCCGCACCGACCTCCCCGGACGCCGCTGGTGGACCGTCGTCATGGTCCTGCCCCTGGTCGTTCCCAGCTTCGTTTACGCCCTGGTGGCCGGCACCGCCCTCGGCCCCCGCGGCCTCCTGCAGAAGGCGCTCGAAGCGTTGTTTGGTGTGACCGAGCTTCCCTCCATCTACGGATTCCCCGGCGCCCTGCTTGCCCTTGCCCTCCTGACGTATCCCTATGTCCTGCTACCAACCGCCGCCGCCTTCCGCCGCCTGGATCCCGCGCTCGAGGAAGTCAGCCGTTGTCTCGGTCGGGGCGCCATGCGCACCTTCGCCACCGTCACTCTGCCGGCCCTTCGTCCCGCCATTGCGGCCGGCGCCTTACTCGCCGCGCTGTACACACTCTCCGACTTCGGCGCCGTCTCGCTCCTGCGCTACGAGACCTTCACCGCCGCCATCTTTGTCCAGTACCAGTCCGCCTTCGACCGAGCCGCCGCGGCGGCCCTTTCGCTCGTTCTGGTTGTCGCCGCCATTGCCATCGTCGCCCTTGAGGCCCGCAGCCGCGGCCGTTCCCGCTACCACGCCCTCGGCCCCGGCGCGAGTCGTGAGTACCGCCCCACGCCGCTACGTCGCTGGCGCTGGCCGGCGCTCGCCGGACTCAGCCTGGTCGCGTTCGCCACGACGGTAGGGCCAGCCGCGGTTCTGCTGTACTGGCTCGTCCGCGGACTCACCGCCGGCGAAGAACTCCTCGAACTTGTCCAGCCCCTCGTCAACTCAGTCGGCGTGTCCGCGCTGGCCGCCGCCATTCTGGTTGTCGTGGCGATTCCACTTGGCGTCCTGCTGGTGCGCTATCCCAGCCGTATGGCGGCCCTGCTGGAACGTGGCACCTACGTCGGCTTCGCCCTGCCCGGCATCACCGTCGCCATCGCCTTCATCTTCTTCAGCATCAACGTGGCCCGGCCCATATATCAGACCCTCGTGTTGCTCTTGGCGGCTTACGTGGTGCTCTTTTTGCCCACCACCCTCGGCGCGGCCCGAGCCGGACTCTTGCAGGTCGATCCTCGCACCGAAGAAGCCGCCCGCACCCTTGGCAAGAGCCCTCGTCAGGTCCTCTGGCGAGTGACCATCCCCGCTGTGCGGGGCAGCCTTGCCGCCGGTGCCGCCATGGCCTTTCTGCTTGTTATGAAAGAGCTCCCGGCCGCCCTCCTGCTTGGCCCCATCGGCTTCCGAACCCTCGCCACCGTCACCTGGGCCGCCGCCGATGAAGCCTTCTTCGCCCAGGCCGCCTCGTCGTCCCTCCTGCTAATCGTCGTCGCCTCGCTCCCCATCGCCTTCATCCTCGCCCGCCGAGGCCCCACCGGCATCCTCCGCGCCTCCGGCTAGACATCCCGCGTATCATGCGGGTCCCGCCCCCGTCGCAGGACGCGCCATGTACGACCCGCACCTGCATCTCCTGGTCGACGACCACGAGGTTCTCTACCGCTCCGGCCTCACCCGCTTCGTCGAACAGCCCCAGCGCGTCTCCCTCGAACCGGTCCTCACGGCTGACGTGCCCTGGGAGCACGACCACGTCTCCCTCTGGGGCTCCGTCGTGCACAACGGCGACGAGTTCCAGATGTGGTACCTGGTTATACCCCCCGAACGCCGCCGGGGCTACGACC
>VXPS01000115.1 GCA_009839425.1 Chloroflexota bacterium | reverse complement strand
GGGAGGTTTGATGCTGGTGGGGGGCCTGGACGTGGATCCCGCCAACTACGGGGAAACGGTGCTGAACGATACTGTCGACCCAAGCCCGCAGCGCGATGCGCTGGAACTGGCCCTGCTCCAGAGTGCGCTGAGTCGCCGCGTGCCGATATTTGCAATCTGCCGGGGCCACCAGCTGCTCAACGTTGCGCGGGGCGGAACGCTCTGGCAGGACCTTCCAACCCAGCGACCTGACGGCCTGGGCCACAGCCAACGCGGAGATCCGCACTCCGCCGGCCACGAAATCAAGATAGCGAGTGGGTCGCTACTGCACCGAATCGTCGGGTCCGAGCGCCTGGACACCAACTCCTTCCACCACCAGGCCGTGCGCAGGCTTGGGCGGGATCTGCGACCGACGGCAAGGACTTCCGACGGCTTGGTCGAAGCCCTCGAGGATCCAACCCATCGTTTCGTGCTGGGCGTGCAGTGGCACCCCGAAGAAATGCTCCACCACCCGCAACACCACGCGCTCTTCGCCGCGTTTGTGCAGGCAGTCGAGGAACGAGCGGGCGGGGAGACTCGTTGACTCCCGTCTACAATAGGCGCGGGCCGAGGTGGCGGAATTTGGTAGACGCGCTAGCTTGAGGGGCTAGTGGCCTTCGGGCTGTGCGGGTTCGAGTCCCGCCCTCGGCACCCGATCCACGCCACTTCGCGCCACTTGCTGGATGGCGGTCTTCGATCAGCTAACTGCCGGCACCCGCCTGGCTGGAACGCGCTGGCAACTGGTCACTATCGCCTGGCCCCGCGCCGGTTAACAGCCGCTGACGTTCGGACAATAAGATAGAGGTACGTGCATTGATCCATGGGCGGACACTGAGCGCGACGTGAACCGACGTCAAAGCCACGCGCTACCAGTGAGGAGACGTGCTGTTATGGGCTTCAGATCGGCGAGAAGAACATGACCGAGCGAGCCCAAGACCCTGCCTCGACTGCTGAGAGCGTCGTTCCCGCGGCGAATGGCAGCCAACCACCCCCTCAACCCGCGGAACCCATCGCAATCGTCGGCATGGCCTGCAGATTCCCTGGGGCGTCGAGCGTGGCTGAATTCTGGCGCCTGTTGGAAGCCGGGGAGAACGCGGTCAGCGAGGGAGATCCTGGCACCGGCGTCGGACGAATGGGCGAGCTCTTCCCGGACGATCGTGTCCGGAGCGAGGCCTGCAGATTCGGCGCCTTTGTCGAGGACCTGGACCAATTCGACGCGGAGTTCTTCCGGATCTCCCCGGTCGAGGCGCAGCTGTTGGATCCGCAGCAGCGCATGATGCTGGAGACGACCTGGCTGGCGCTCGAAGACGCGGGAATCAACCCGGATCGGCTCAAGGGCAGTCGAACCGGCGTCTACACCGGGATCAGCAACGACGAATACCGAATGCTGGTCGTGGACTCGGTGAGGCCAACCGAAGCGGCTGGCTGCCTCTACGCCCTGAGCGGCACCAACCTGAATGGCACGAGCGGCCGGGTGTCGTTCGTCCTTGGTCTCATGGGCCCCGCAAAGGCCGTCGACGCCGCCTGCGCGTCGTCCCTCGTGTCGGTGCACGACGCGGTGTCGGATCTCCAGTACGGAAAGGCCGACCTGGCCATTGCGGCCGGCGTTCAAGCAATTCTGAACGGACGCATCTACGAACTCCGCGCGGATTCGATGATGTTGTCCCCGGACGGGCAATGTAAGACCTTCGACGCGTCCGCCAACGGCTACGTCCGCGGCGAAGGTTGCGGAGTCGTCGTCCTCAAGCGGCTGAGCGAGGCCGAGGCCGACGGCGATCGAATCTGGGCAGTCATTCGAGGCTCAGCGGTGAACCACGGCGGGGCGAGCACGGGCCTGACCGTTCCGCATACGCCCGCGCTGGAACAGGTAATCGAAGCAGCACTGTCGCAAGCCGGTGTCGCCGCCTCGGACGTCGACTATCTGGAGGCGCACGGAACCGGCACGGCGGTCGGCGATCCCATCGAAATCGATGCCGTGGCGAATGTCTACGGCCGCGAACGCACGATTGACCATCCGCTACTGATTGGCTCTGTAAAGACCAACATCGGGCATCTGGAGTCCGCCGCAGGCGTCGCCGGGCTCATTAAGGCAGCAATGGTCGTCAATCGCGGAGTGATACCGAAGCACCTGCACTTCCACAATCCCAACCCGGCGCTTGACTGGGATCGCCTGCCGATCCGGATCACCTCGGAAATGTCGGACTGGCCGGACGGCTATCGGAGACCGCGCCTGGCCGGCGTGAACTCGTTCGGCATCTCCGGGACGAACGCCCACATCCTGGTTGAGGAGTACCCCGGGCTTAACGGCGCGCCAGACCAAGAGTCGCCGATGGCGGGCGTCCCGCAGACGGTGGCCATATCGACGCCCAGACAAGCGCGGCCCGAAGAGCATCTCGGTCAGCGACGGGATCGCTTCCTGCCGCTTTCGGGCAAGTCAGATCAAGCTCTCCGCGCACTTGCGCAGCGCTACCTGACGTGGCTCGACGAACGGGCCGCGACACTCGTAAACGAGGGTGACGCGTCGGGTCCGCTTCTGTCGGACATGTCCTGGACCGCCGGCGTCGGAAGGAGCCACTTCGATCATCGATCCTGCGTCGTGTTCAGCGACACCAGGTCATTGCGGGAGCAACTCCGATCCGTCGCCGAGGCCGGTCCGGTTGGACAGCCTCGGACAGTGACGAGGGTGGCCTTCGCCTACACGGGGCAGGGCAGCCAGTGGATCGGCATGGGCAAGACCCTGTATGAGACCGAGCCGGTAGTGCGATCGGTGCTGGACCGCTGCGAGGCCGTATTCCGAAAAGAGCGTGGGGCCTCGTTGCTGCACGTGATGTTCGGCCGGCCGGGAGCAACCGGCGAACTGGGCGACACCGCGTGGGAGCAGCCGGCCCTCTATGCGCTGGAATGCGCCCTGACCGCCCTCTGGTCCAGCGTCGGCATCCAACCCGACGTGGTCATGGGGCACAGCGTCGGCGAGCTGGCAGCGGCGCAGGCGGCTGGCGTCTTCAGCCTGGAAGACGGAATGCGGTTCGCGGCGGCCCGAGGCGCCCTGCTGTCGGCAACACCACGCGGCGCCATGGCCGCGATCTTCGCGCCTCCGGCACTCGTCGCGTCAGCGGTTGCGGAGGCCAACGCGGCCTCCGATGACGTCGGTTTGAGCGTCTCGGCCGACAACGGCGCGCACCAGGTGGTGAGCGGTACAGCCGCGGACATCGAGACCGTCTCGAAGCATTTTGAATCACAGGGCATCCGGGTACGACGGCTGAACACAACCCGCGCGTTTCACAGCGCCTTGGTCGAACCAGCCCTCGTCAAGCTGGAAGCCTCTCTTCGCGGTGTGGCATTTGAGCCGCCCGCCGTGCCCCTCGTCAGCAACTTGACCGGCCAGAGGGTCGAGCCTGGCACCACGCTTGATGGTGCCTATTGGCGGCGGCACGCCCGACAGCCCGTGGCGTTCGCGGGCGGCGTCAGAACGCTGGCCGACCTTGGCGTAGACCTCGTGATTGAGATTGGTCCGCACGCGGTGCTTGGGCCCATGACCACGCTGGCCTGGCCCGACCCGGCGCCCGGGCGGGATGCGCCCGAGGCCCCAGGCGTGCTCGCCAGTCTGCGGCGACCGCCACGCGATGCGTCGACTCCGAAAGCCGAGAGCACGTTCATTGACGCTGTTGCAGAAGCCTATGTGGCGGGGTTGAATATTTCATTCGAAGGACTCTTTGCTGCCGAGACTCGGCGTCGAATCTCACTGCCGAGCTATCCATTCCAACGCCGCCGCCATTGGCTGGAACCCTCCAGGCATCGGGGGCCCACCGCCGGTCACCCCTTGCTCGGCGTCCGTCACGAATCCGCTCGCGGCGAAGTCACGTTCGAGACGGAAGTACTGCAGTCCGATCCCGAGTGGCTGAATGATCATCGAGTCTTCAATCGCCTCGTGGCTCCCGGCGCCCTCTACGCGGCCATGGCGGCCGCGGCCTCGCAGACCGAAGGCAGCGGCGCGCTGGTCGTGGAAGACATGCAACTGCACAGCGCCATGGTCTTTTCTGACCAGGGTTCCGAGGACGCATCGGGCGACGAAGGCCGCAAGATGCAGGTCGTTCTCGACGCTGCCGAGCAATCGTCGTCGCGCGAAATCCAGATCTACAGCCAGGGCAGTGACGAGGAGTGGACGCTGCACGTGGAGGGCCGAGTGCCGGCGGTCGCCCCGTTGCCCGAAGGCGTCGATCGGGTCGATCTCGAAGAGCTGAAGTCGCGTCTTTCGCCGGCCGATGTGCCGGCGTATTACCAGGCCAAGACAAGCACCGGGATCGATCTGGGTCCGTTTTTCCGCACATTGGGGAACGCCTGGTCTGGTCCGGGTGAGGCCCTGGCTGAAGTCCGCCTGCCCGATTCCGCTGGCCGAAACGACCTGGACGTTCATCCGCTCGTGCTTGACGGCTGCTTCCAGGTCGTGGGCCTGGCTCGCAACATGTCCGGCGCTCCCGGGGAGGCAACCTACCTGCCGTTCGGCTGGGACCGGCTGTGGCTCACGCGACGCCTGCCAGATCGAGTCTTTTGCCACGTTTCCATGGACGAGGCTTCCCAGGAGTCAGAGTCGAGTGAGCCGCCGGAAGTCCTCAGCGGCGAACTTCGCATCTACGATCCCAACGGCGTGCTCCTCGGTGGCCTGACCGGTTACACGGTCAAGCGGGCCACGCGGGCCGCCCTGCTCTCGGCGGTCGAGGGCATTGATGATCTGCTGTATGAAGTGGCGTGGCGCGAACGCGAACTGCCGCCCGGAATTGAGGCCGCAGACTTCTTCCCAGGACCGACCGAAATTGCCGCCAGGTCTCAGTTGTTTACCGGCTACCTGACCGACGCCGGAGTCGACCCTGAGGGCCGAAACGCGCTGCTGGCCGACCTGGAGCGTTGGTCGCGTTCACGCGCGCTTGCCACGTTGGAGGATCTGGGGTGGCAGCGAATCGTCGGCGAGACCGTGGATCCCGAAGCCCTGCGACCACAGCTCGACGTACTTCCGGAGCACCAACGCGTCTTTCGCCGGATGTTCGAAATGCTCGCCAGGTCAGGCGTGGTGGAGGAGTCGGATAGCGGCTTCACGGTAATCGTGGGACCGGACGATCCGCTGCCGGACCGCATGCCAGGCGATCTCGAAGAGTTTGCCGACCGGATGCTGGACCTCTACCCGGATGGCCAGACCGAGATCGGGCTATTCCGACGGTCCGGCCGGGCGCTGGCCGAGGTTCTCCGCGGCCAAGCCGATCCGCTGACGCTGCTATTCAGCAGCGGCGAACCAACGGCGGCCGATCTTTACTTGAAGGCCCCTGTTGCACGCGCCGCCAACCGAATGCTGGCCGACGCGGTCCAGCCCCTGGTCGCCGCGCTGCCCGACAGCCGACGGCTTCGAGTGATTGAAGTCGGGGCCGGCACAGGGTCTGCAACGGCGTCCGTGCTCCCGGAGCTTCCCGAGGGTCGGTTCGTATACACCTACACCGACATTTCCGCGGGCTTCTTCGCCGAAGCGGAGGCGCGCTTTGGCGATGGCGACGGATGCATTGAGTACCGTCCGCTGGACATCGAGCGAGATCCCATCGCCCAGGGCTTCGATCGACACGGCTACGACCTGATCATCGCCTCCAACGTGCTGCACGCCACGCGCTACCTGGAGGAAACGCTGGGGCATTGCCGAGATTTGCTTGCCCCGTCCGGCCAGTTGATCGCGCTCGAGAATCTCAGCGGCGTCGGCTGGATGGACCTGACCTTCGGCCAGTTGGACGGCTGGTGGCGCTTCGCCGACGACTACCGACCGCACCACGCATTGGCTGGCCCCCCGGTCTGGCGCCAGGCGCTCGGCGACGCGGGTTTCGAAGAAGTCGAGGTCCTGGGCGTCGACGAGTCTGACTCCACCCAGACCCTGGACAAAGGCGTCATCGTGGCCAGGGGTCCGACGCAGGTGGCGGAGCCCCCCGGCGTGTGGGTTCTGACACGCGACAGCGGTGGCCTGGCGGAGGAACTCGCGGCGGAGCTGTCCGCGCGCAATCAGACGGTGGTTCTGGCGAACGCCGAAACGCCGGACGCGGACAAACCTGCGATAGCCGGCCCCGCCATTCTCCGGCCCGCGCTCGACACCGAAAGTCGTGACGAGTGGCAGTCGCTGATCGAGGGTCTGCCTCGGGACATCCCCTTCAGCGGCGTCGTACACCTTCAAGCGCTCGATGGCCACGGTCCACAGGCAGCCACCGAGGAAATAGGAGCGGACGTGCGCCACGCCGGCGCCAGCGCGCTGGCCCTGGTGCAGGGCGTTGCCGACGCTGACGCCCTTCCCGCCAACGGCCTTTGGTTCGTAACCCGCGGAGCGCAGGTTCTGGAGAGGGAGCGCCTGGGAGAGATTTCCGGCGCCGTCCTGTGGGGACTGGGCAAGGTCGTCGCCCTCGAGGCTCCCCAACTGCAGCCGCGAATGATCGACCTGGAACCCAATGCCCCACCCCTGCTGGCTGACCTCGTGAACGAACTGATGTATCCCGACCAGGAAAACCACATCGCGTACCGCTCCGGGCGCCGCCTTGGAGCACGCCTGGTACGGCCTGCGGCCGCAGCCCGGCGGCTAACGCTGCCGGACGAGTCATCGTGGGTTCTCGCACCGGACCGCAGCGGCGTGTTCGATCAACCGGAGATTAAGCAACTTCCGGGACGCACCCTTGAGCCGAACGAAGTTCGCGTCACCGTCCAGGCAGCCGGCCTCAACTTCTGGGATGTGTTTCGATCGCTCGGGTTTATCGAGGAAGGCGATCTCGGCCGGGAGATGTGCGGTCGCGTTCTCGATGTCGGCTCGGATGTCTCAACCATCAATGTCGGCGACCATGTGGTTGGCCTGGGTTTTGGAGCCTTCGGCCCGGAGATGGTCACCCGCGAGGAACTGGTGGCGCCTGCTCCCGAAGGAATGTCGGTCTCGGACCTCGCCACCATCCCCAGCGCGTTCGTCTCGGCGGCGCTTTCCTACCGGTACTCGGGGCTGGAAGCTGGCGATCGGGTGCTGATTCACGCCGGCGCTGGCGGAGTCGGACTGGCGGCCATCCAGTTGGCTCAGGCGGCGGGGGCGGAGGTATATGCCACGGCCAGCACTCCCAAGCAGGCACTTCTGCGCTCGCTCGGCGTCGAGCACGTGTTCGATAGCCGCCAGACCAGCTTTGGCCAGGAAATCCTCGAAGCCACCGGCGGCGAGGGCGTGCACGTGGTGCTGAACAGCCTCACGAGCGAGGGCTTTATCGAGGCCAGCCTGTCGTGCCTGGCCCATCATGGTCGATTCGTCGAGCTGGCCAGGCGCGACATCCTGACCGAGGACGAGATGGCAGCCGTACGTCCGGATGTCGCCTACGACATTCTGGAACTGGATGTCCTGAAAAAGACGAATCCCGCCTGGGTCGGCGAAGTCCTGCGCGAGTTGATGTCGCAGCTTTCTGCCGGAGTCCTGAAGCCCATCATCCATAGTCGATGGCCCCTGGCCGAGGCCGGAGCCGCCCTGGACTTCATGCGGTCGGCTCGGCATGTGGGCAAGATCGTGTTGACGGCGCCGCCCATTGTGAGCGGACGCCTTCGGCAGGATCGAACCTACCTGGTGACCGGCGGCCTCGGCGGCATCGGATGCGCGGTGGCCGGCTGGCTGGCAGATCACGGCGCCGGCGCCATCGTGCTCAACGGCCGCCGCGACCCGGATGCTGAGGCTCAGGCGGCCATTGATGCGCTGCGCGCACGCGGAGTCCAGGTTGAAGTTGAGCTCGCGGATGCCACCGACCCCGCGGCGATCGATCGGATGCTGGAGCGAATCGACGCGACGCTGCCGTCGCTCGGTGGCGTTATCCATAGCGTGGGCGTGCTTTCGGACGCCGCCCTCACCAATCAGACGTGGGCAAGCTTCGAGCGGGTGCTGTGGCCCAAGATCCTGGGTGCCTGGCACCTGCATCGTGCGACGCAGAACCGCGATCTCGATCTCTTCATCCTCTTCTCCAGCCGGGTCGGCGTCATGGGCAATCCTGGCCAGGCCAACCACGCCGCAGCTAATGCCTTCCTCGATCAGCTTGCCGGTCACCGGCGTGCCCTAGGACTTCCAGGCCAGGCCATTGCCTGGGGCGCCTGGTCAGAGATCGGTGAAGCCGCCGAACAGCGGGAGCGAATCGAGCGACGCCGGGCGGCACTCGGTGGCCGCTGGTTCACCCCGCAGCAAGGCATCAGGGCCCTTGAACGGCTGGTGCGCCAGGACGCCACAGCATCGGTCGTAATGTCAATGGACTGGTCGGTATTTGAAGAAGCCGTCGAAGAGCGGCCGGCCTTCCTCGAAGATCTGCTGTCGTCCGCCGCCGACGACGGCGCCGACACCGCGGCCGCGTCCGAAGACCTGCTTACCCGGTTGCGGAGTGCACCTGCGGCCGAGCACCAGACGGTGCTTTCGTCCTTCCTTCAGCAAGAAGTGCAGGCCGTCCTGCGTCTGTCTACAACACCGGCGCCCACCGTCGGATTCTTCGATCTCGGGATGGACTCTCTGATGGCGGTCGAGCTTCGCAACCGCCTCAACCGCGCGTTCGCCGGCGAGTACACCGCGTCAAACACCATGGTCTTCGACTACCCGGACATCGAGACCCTCGCGGAGCACTTGGTCGGAGAACTCGGTCAGGGGGATGAGACCCCGGCCCTGCCGGCGGTGGTCTCCCCGGAGCCCCGGCCGCGGGCTGCACCTGCGGACGATGGCATCGCAATCATCGGCATGGGATGTCGCTTTCCGGGCGCGGAAAGTCCGCTCGCCTTCTGGCGACAGCTGAAGGCTGGTGTGGATTCGGTAAGAAACGGACGGCAAGACTCGGGTACTTGGTACAGAGCCTTTGGCGACCCAGCCAGCGAGGATCCCGTCTTCCGACGCGGTGCCTTTCTGGATGACATTGAGCGGTTCGACTCACGCTTCTTCCGCATCGCGCCAATCGAAGCGAGACTGATGGATCCACGCCAGCGGCTGCTGCTGGAGACCACGTGGCATGCGCTCGAGGATGCTGGAATCGATCCCGACGGGCTGCGAGGGAGCAAGACCGGAGTCTATATCGGCGTTGGCGGCAACGAGTACAGGGACTTGATCCTCGCCAGCGGCGAGGAGGACAGTTTTGTCGGGACTGCCGGCAGCATGACCGTTGGGCGACTCTCGTATGTCCTTGGTCTGGAAGGACCCGCCATGCCGCTGGACATGGTCTGCGCATCGTCGCTGGTCGCGGTGCACCAGGCCGTTGCCGGCCTGCACCGTGGGGAAGCCGACATGGCGCTGGTTGGCGGGGTCAACGTACCCCTGTCCCGCGGAATCACACGTTTCCTCAATGACCTGGGCATGTTGTCAGACAGCGGATGTTCCCGGACGTTCGACGCCGAAGCCGACGGCTTCGTGCGCAGCGACGGCTGCGGCATGGTCGTCCTGAAGCGACTGAGCGACGCGGAAGCCGACGGTGACCGGATTTGGGCTGTAATCCGCGGCTCCGCCATCAATCAGAACGGCGCAAGCGCCGGCCTCACCGTGCCGAACGGTCCAGCCCAGGAGCAGGTGCTCAGAGACGCGCTGTCGAGGGCCGGTGTCGATCCGGCCGACATCGACTATCTGGAAGCCCACGGCGCCGGCTCGGCTCTCGGCGATCCCATCGAAGTCCAGGCTGCGGCGTCCGTCTACGGCCAGGGCCGCGACCCCGATCGGCCGCTGCTAATCGGCTCGGTGAAAGCCAATATCGGCCACCTGGAGTGGGCGGCCGGTATCGCCAGTCTGATCAAGACCGTGCTGGCAATGCACCAGCGGATGATCCCTAGGCAGCTGCATTACAGCACCCCGAGCCCACAACTCGACTGGGATCAGTTGCCCGTACGGGTGGCGTCGAGCGACACCCCGTGGCCGACCGCGCCTGACCGGCCACCCGTGGCGTCGGTAAGCGCCTTCGGCATGTCGGGAACGAATGCGAACGTCGTGGTGCAGGGCTACGACTCTCAGGAGGATTCGGCGGTTCGACAGGGTGACCTACGCATTCCGGCCGGCACGTCCCGTCGGGTCGAGGTGTCGATGCCAGAAATCATTGCCCAGATTCCCCAGCCAACATCACAACTAAGCGAGCGCGAGACGCGACTGTTGCCCTTGTCCGCGAAATCAGACCTCGCGCTGCGCCAACTTGCAAAGCGCTATCTGTTGTGGCTCGACGGTCAGCCTGCGGGCACCGCGGCTCAAGCCGACCTCGCGGACTTGGCATGGACGGCGAGCGTGGGGCGCAGTCACTTCGACTTCCGGGCGGGACTGGCCTTTAGCGACACCGACTCCATGCGCGATGGGCTGCGCACGCTGGCTCAGTCCACGGTGGAACCCGTACCTCAATCGCCCCCCAGAGTGGCCTTCGTGTATTCCGGACATGGCAGCCAGTGGCTTGGTATGGGCGAAGATGTCTACCGGACCGAGCCCGTGGCACGGGCGGTACTTGATCACTGCGACGCGGTCCTGCGCGATGAGCGCGGCGCTTCCTTGCTGGACATCATGTTTGGTCGGGAAACCGCCGCCAGCAGCCTGGATGACCCGAGCTGGGCTCAGCCGGCAGTCTATGCGCTCGAGTGCGCGCTGACAGCGCTATGGGCAAGCATTGGAATCCGCCCAACGGCGGTCGCTGGCGAGGGTGTGGGTGAGGTCGCCGCCGCCCAGGCGGCAGGAGTCATCAGCCTGGAAGACGGCCTCCGCTTTGCGTCGGCCCGAGGCGCGCTATTGGCGGCGCTTCCTGGTGCGGGACTCGCCCTGGAAGGCAGCCTCGAAGCCGCCCTGCGCGATGTCGCGATCGCCTCCCCCACGCTGAACTTGGTCAGCAGCGTGACCGGACGTGTCGTTGCACCCGATCAGGCGCTTGACGCCACCTACTGGCATCGGCAAATTCGCGAGCCGGTTGACTTCGCGCGCTGCGTTGAGACGCTCGCCGCCCTCGCCAGCGCGGTCGTCGTGGAGATAGGTCCGGATGTCGCGCTCAAACCGCTGGTGCGCGAATGCTGGCCTGACACATCCGCAGCCGCCGAGCCGATCCGTGCCCCCGTCGCGCTATCGTCGCTGCATCGGCCTCCCACCAACGGTGCATCGCCCAAACTCGGATTCGTCGACGCCATTGCGGCCGCCTATCAGGCGGGACTCACGCCCAGGTTCTCCAGCCTCTTCACTGGCGAAGCGAGACGACGGGTCGCACTGCCCATGTATCCCTTCCAGCGCCGGCACCACTGGGTCTAGGCCTCGAAGCACCAGGCGCTTTGGGCTCATCACTCGCACCCCGGGAGTCCGTACTGCCGGCAAGGGGCATCGTCGTCGCCGAGACTCTGCCCTGCGACGGCCGCAGACCCGGCCGGGGAACTCGCTTCGCGGGTCGCACCCGCTTCAGCCCGCCACCTTCTCACCTTGACGCTGCTGGGCGGTGCCAGGAGGCGTCGCGGCCTCGAGACGAACGCTGCAATCCACAGCGCGTGTCTTCTCGCAGACGACTACGCGCCCCCGCTGCTACACTTGCCGATTCTCCGGCCCTACGGCCCCTGCAGGATGGAATTGCCCTCATGGCCTCGACTGAAGAACGCCTCAGAACTCTCGTCGCCGAAAACCTTGAAGTGGACGGTCAGCCCGTGAACGTGCCGGCCGACTTGAACGTCAGCCTCACCGACGCCGGTGTTCCCTCCATGGACTTTGTTGCGTTCGCGAAGGTGATCGTGCGGGAGTTCGACGTCCCGCTGACACCGGACGAATGCGCGGACTTCAGCACCCTGAAGGACCTGGCCGCGTACATCGACTCGCAAGCCGCCTAGCCGCACTATTCTGCGAGGGCACTCGACTCTCGCTAATGTCGAGCGGGCGAACGTGCGCGTACGAACACCATGTGCTCCCTCGCGGCCGGGTGCTGGTGGCGGCCGATTAACACAGTCGCCGAGGCTAAGGTGTTTCACGTTGACCTTGCGCCCCATGCCACGCATGAGGCCAGGGCCTTGGAGTGGCTGAGCCCCGAGGAACGGGTGCGTTCGGGTCGCTTTCTGCATGCCGGATCGCGACGCCGGTTTACGTTGTGCCGTGCGGCTCTGCGAGCCGTCCTCTGCCATCGGCTCGCGTGTAACGGCCAACAGCTCACGTTCGGCACGTCCAGCTATGGCAAACCGTTCGCCCAGGTCGATGAAGTGCCGAATCCAATCAGTTTCAACGTCAGCCACAGCGGTAGCCACGGGCTAATCGCCGTGGCCCCGCACGGGCGCCTCGGCGTGGACATTGAGGAACGCATCTCGCGCGACGACCTCGGTCATCTCTCGGACGCCGTGTTGGGTCCGAGTGAAAAACGCGAATTCGCGCTGCTTCGCGGGAATCGAAGAACCCACTTCTTCTTCCGCATGTGGACGCTGAAGGAAGCCCTCATTAAGGCGCTTGGCGTGGGTTTTTCGCAGGACCCGGCGAAGTTTGAGGTGCCATTGGCAGTTCGCCGGGGCGCCAAAACTGGAACGCTGAGGTTTCCCAGCCTTCCACGAACCGATTGGCGCGTCGACGACCTGGGAACCAAAGATTTCGCGGCAGCCGTCGCAATTGAAGCGAGCCCGCGACGCAGCCTGATGCCGAGTGAGTAGACGCGAACTAGACTCTCGGCGCCCATCATTGACGTTTCGTGGACAAGTCGTCATGCATTCGCGCGCTTACGCTCGTTCACAGGGCTCCGGCCGAAAGAAGTGCAGGCTGTGACCACAGACTCGCAACCCTTGTGGAAAGTCCCCGAGCCCCTTGCAATCCGCCAGGTAGACGTTGACGACGACACGGTCGTGATCCTGCGGCGACACGGCAATCCATCGGGCCCGCGCCTTGTCCTCAGCCACGGAAACGGCCTCGCGATTGACCTTTACTACCCGTTCTGGTCACTTCTGGCCCACGACTTCGACCTCGTCGTCTACGACCTCCGGAATCATGGCTGGAATGCCCTCAGTCCGCTCGAAGATCACAACGTTCCCACCCTCGTCCGCGACCATGACCGGATACTCGAGGCAATTGACACGAATTTCGGGGACAAGCCAAAGACCGGCGTTTTTCATTCGGTGTCGGCGTTGACAACGCTGCTCTCGCCGGCGAAAGGTAGTGGTCTTTCAGCGCTTGTCCTATTTGATCCTCCGCTGTGCAGACCCGGCGCCAGCTATGAGGAATTCGATGCCGCCGCCATGCGAACCGCAGCTATGACCAGGCGGCGCACCGAGCTGTTTCAGTCGGTCGACCAGTTCGCTGACCTCCTGAGCTTCGTGCCGACCTTTTACCGATCGGTTCCCGGCACCTTCGATCTTGCCGCCCGCACGACGCTTCGCGAGCGCAAACAGCGCGACGGCTACGAACTGCGCTGTCCACGCGACTACGAAGCGCAAATCGTCGACTACGCCAGTGCCTTTGCCGTGCTCGTGGACTTCGACGCATTTCACTGCCCAATCAAGGTTGTCGGAGCCGATCCGACGTTGCCCTACTCATACCTTCCAACCTTTGACCTGAGCCACGTTCTGACGGTCGACTACGACTTTCTCCCGGAAACCACCCACTTCCTTCAGCTGGAGCAACCCGAGGCCTGCGCCGAATCAGTTCGTGAGTTCCTTGACTTGGTCGGAGATGGATGACCCTCGCCGCGACCTAGGGCGACTCGTCAACCCTGACGGTCACGATGTCCAGGCCGTGATACTTCTGGTGGAGCACCGACGACGCATAGTGTCGTAACAGCCGGAACGAGATTTCTTCCTCGTTTGGCAGTTCGTTCTGCTCGGACAGGTAAGCCAGCTGGTCTGCAAGGTTCTCCTCGTTGGAAGCCGCAACAAACTCCAGATCCACCGAGTTGCCCTCTGGGCTCGCACTTAGCAGCAGGCGCGGTGCCCGAGTCGATGACTCCCGCTCAGCTGGTTGAAGCAGGCTGGCAACAGTCTCCTCGCCAGCGGACCGCAGGCGTTCGGTTGAGGCGTCGCTCCACCTCATTGATGCAGCAACGGCTTGAAGGAAAGCATCGATTCGCGGCAGGTCCGCGATATCCAGTCGGGCCTCAAGCCTTTGCCGCTTTTGCTTCGTGAGATTCAGAAACGCAGTGAGTCCAATCGCGGTAACGGCGCCCGCGGTGATTCCGTTGCCTAGCAGCAGACTCCATGGAGGGTCCACAATCCCGGCAAACACGTCGTATTGCTCGAATCCGACGCCGATAGCGAAGCCAAGTCCGACGATAAGGGCTGTCTGAGCGTCCAGACCACCCCGCGCTACCGTGCGCAGACCCTCCACAAAGAGCATCCCGATGGCTAGGAGCAAAAAGGCCCCCATGACCGGCTTGGGAATCGTGAGCAATAAGCCTGCGAGCTTCGGGAAAACGGCCAGCACGATCAGAATGCCCCCCATGGCGTAGCCAACACGCCGCGCAGCTACGCCCGTAAGCGAGATGAGCGACACGCTGGACGACGAGTAGGCGGTTGTAGGCGGAGTCCCGGCAAGGCCTGAGAGCAGCATGCCCAGGCCCCCCGCGTACAACGTCCCCTGGATGAGTCGAAAATCTGTGGCCCGCGGCCGCCGCCGACCGACGTGTTGAACGACCACTCCATCGCCGATGGCCTTAATTGCCTGGACGAGAGTAACCACCAGGAACATCGGCAAGAGCGCCAATACCCCCGGCGCTGCTGACAGGTCCAGGCCAGGAAAACCGAGCTCCGGAATACCTATCCATGCCGCCCGGCCCAGGAGCTCAAGCTCGTAGAGTCCAAACGCCGCCGCTGCCGCACAGCCCGCGCCGATGCCAATCAGTGGCGACCAGATCCGCCATAAAGGAGGTCCTCGCAGGGCCAGGCCCACCGTGACCGCCAGCGTCACCGCGGCTACGACCGGACCAGCGAACGCCGGCGCACTCGACGGAACTTCCTGCAGCCGATCGAACGAGATGTGCAAGAGCAGTATCGCGATGAGCATCAAGACGGTGCCGGAGACGGCTGGCGTAATGATTCGTCGCAACAGCGGCAGCCACGTCCCCACCGCCAGGTAGAAGAGCGATGAGAGCACAATCAGGCTCGCCAGCGCGGCCGGACCGCCCTCGGCTAGCGCGATGACGGAGATCGCGATGAAGTTTGGGGTAACCCCCGTGACCAGCACGTGCCCCAGGCCCAGGCGCCCAAGCCGTGCTGCCTGCAGGATCGTGACCAAACCGCTGAGAAACAGCGCCGCGAACACGGCCCACGTCAGGTATCGCTCGTCTTGCCCTGACGCCAGCGCGCTCACCGCCACGACCAACACGATTGGCGCCAGCACCAGCAAAACGCCCTGCGCACCAACCCCGATGGCAACGAGTGGCGTGCAGGTGTCGTCCGGCTCGTACCGGATTCCCTGTTCCGGCCGAGTGCTTGCCAATTCCGACCTCCAGGTAACTCGACAGCCGGGTCTCCGATGATCAGGCAGTTGCGATGCGCTCGGCAACTGATCGCCGTCATTCACGACCACGCACGGCCAGACAAGTTTGCACTGCGGTGAGTCGAACTGCGCGAACCAGTCCCAGGCTTACAGCATCGGATCCTCAGATAACTCGAGGTGACGTAGCCAATGGGAGCTGTCACGCCTGAGGCAGGTCTCAATGCCAGTGCGATCGGCGAACGGCCACGCGAGCTTGGTATTGAGCTTCAGCGCGGAACGAGTTCCACAGCTAATAGAGACCTCGGATGGACAGATGATCCTGAGGACTCCGACTTCACCTGCATTAGCGGATACTCGACGATGTTGCGGTCATGCACGGTCCTCCAGGTAGTTTCGACGACCGCCTAACGGCGAGCCAGCAGTCGGCTACTTCAACAGCAAAGAATTTCGCGAGCCTCAAATCGAGAGTCTGAACGCCATAGTGCGACGCCTAGAGCGGTTCGTCCGATACGCTACACTTACGAGCCCGGCGGGACTACCGGCAATCAATCCTCGGACGTCAGACTCCTGAATTCAGATACAACAATGTCTTTCTCAGGCCATACACAGTCTGAATTCAGACGGCCAGTATCAGGTCGTTCTAAATACCGACTTACTGTGGCTGTTGCTTCGATCTTTGCGGCACTCATACTCGGGTTTTCATCGTCTGACACGGCTCGTTCAAATACATCAAGCGTTTTGGTAGCGGACGTCGATGGAATCATCGATTCACTCACCGTCGATTATATCTCACGAAGTCTCGATGAGGCCCAGAGCAAAGGCTCGCCTCTCGTCGTAATTCGACTCGACACGCCTGGTGGTCTGCTCGACTCGACACGGCAAATCGTGGAGCTAATGCTCCAATCATCCATACCAATTGCGGTGTACGTATCTCCTCCCGGAGCCAGGGCGGCTTCCGCAGGGACATTCGTAGCGGCTGCGGCGAACTTTGCCGTGATGGCTCCCGGTACAAGCATCGGAGCCGCAGCCCCCGTAGGCTCGGGCGGGGCCGAGCTACCTACCACGCTTTCCCAAAAGGTGAGCGAGGGGACGCAGGCGTTTATACGCAGTATCGCGCAGGTTCGCGGCCGCAATCCCTCCGCGCTCGAAGAGACTGTATCTAAGGCTTCAGCCTACTCGGCTCATGAAGCCCTGGAGCTCGGCATCATCGATTTCATTGCCACCGACACGCAATCGATGCTCATGCAGCTTCACGGACGAACTGCTGCGACAGCAGCCGGATCTGTCGTGATCGCCACACAGAACGTTCCCATAACCAGCATTGATCGAAACTTCTTGGAAAGTGCGATTGGACTGCTTGCAAATCCAAACATCGTGCTTGTGCTCTTCGTCGTCGGTGGCATCGCTCTGCTCGTGGAACTCTCAGCGCCAGGCATGCTTGGGCCCGGGATAGTGGGCGCCATTCTGCTAACGCTTGCTTTCGTCGGCTTCCTCAAGTTACCCGGAAGTTGGGGTGGCTTGGTTCTCCTGGCAGTCGCGATGGGGCTTTTCTATGCCGAGACGACGGCTCCCGGTTTCAGTGTCTTTGGTGCTGGAGGAATCGTAGCCCTTGTCCTCGGATCGATATTCCTTTTCGGAAACAGCAATGGATCATCAGATTTGCCCGAGCCAACTTATACGGTGAGTCCTATCGTAACTGGAGCAACAGCCGCGCTAGTAGCCGTCGTGTGGGTTCTCTTTATTCGCTTCGTTAGATCCGAGGGAGGAACTTCCACCGGATTCCAGACTGAGGAAGAGGCCGAACTGGAAGGTGCGTGGGGTGTGGCCCTTTCCGATCTCGAGCCATCCGGAAGCGTTCGAGTGGCGAGTCAAGAGTGGGCGGCATCGGCGGACCCGGGAGTTTCAATCCGTAAGGGTGAGGAGATTCGAGTCGTCGGCGTCTATGGGCAGGTGCTCAAAGTCGAGCGGCTCTATCAACAGCGCAAGCGCTGAGTCAGGCATACTTGCAGTCCATAGCGGCAGACCCCAAGGCAACCCATGGCAGGCTTCCACACAGTAGGACCGAACCACGCGCTGATCGTATCGGGCGGAAGTGCGCAACCGAGGCTGAAAGTCGGCGGCCGAATGTTTGTGCTGCCGGTCCTGCAGAAAGCGCAAATAATCTCGCTGGAGGTAATGACACTCCAGGTCAACACGGCCAGGGTCTACACCAAGGAAGGCGTGTCGGTTTCCGTCGACGGCGTGGCGCAGGTGAAGGTTGGCCGTAGCGAAGACGCCATTCGTACCGCGGCCGAGCAGTTTCTGGGCAAGAGCGCCATGCAGATCGCCGAGGTTGCCCTGCAGACGCTCGAGGGTCAGCAGCGCGCCATCCTAGGAACGATGACGGTCGAGGATATCTACCGTGACCGTGTGGCGTTTGCGGAGCAAGTGCGGGACGTGGCGGCGACCGACATGACCAACATGGGTTTGGAGATCGTCAGCTTTTCGATCCGCGACATTCAGGACGAGCAGGGCTACCTGGAGGCCCTTGGTGTACGTAGGACGGCTGAGGTGAAGCGGGACGCGGCGATCGGCGAGGCCCAGGCCGAGCGGGATGCTGGCATTAAGGAAGCCTCAGCTGACCAGCAACGCCAGGCCGCCCGCTTCGAGGCCGACACGGCGATCGCTGGGTCCGAGCGCGACTTCCAGACGCAGAAGGCCGCCTACGACCAGCAGGTCAACGCCCGAACCGCCGAGGCCGAGCTGGCGTACGCACTCCAGGAAGCCAAGACTCGTCAGCAGATCCGCAGCGAGGAACTGCAGATCGAGGTAGTCGAGCGACAAAAGCAGATCGAAGTCCAGCAGCAGGAGATCATCCGGCGGGAACGCGAACTGGACGCCACGGTCCGTCGGCCGGCCGAAGCCGAACGCGACCAGTTGGAACTGATCGCCGAAGGTAACCGGCGGCGCATCCGGGTCGAGTCTGAGGCCGAGCGGTACAAGCTAGAGACGGTCGCGGAAGGCGAACGATCCCGGATCATCGCCGAGGCCCAGGCCGACGCTGAGTCCATCAGGCTGCGCGGCCAGGCGGATGCCGACGCCATCAGGGCGCGGGGTGAGGCCGAAGCTGACGCCATCAGGGCCCAGGGTCTCGCCGAAGCCCAGGCCATGAACAAGAAAGCCGACGCCTGGAAGGAATACGGCCAGGCGGCCATGATCCAGCAGTTGTTCGACTCGCTCCCGGACGTCGCGGGCGCGGTCGCGGAGCCGCTGGCCAAGACCGACAGCATCGTCGTGATCAGCAACGGCGGCGACAGCAATTCCGGCGCCGGGGCCAGCAAGGTAACCCAGGACGTCTCGTCCACCATCGCGCAATTGCCCGCCCTGGTGCAGTCGCTCACGGGTGTTGATCTCATCAGTTCGCTGAAGAACTTGCCCGGCATCGTGTCCGACGAGTCGGCGCAGAATGGCGCCGTCGAGTCGGGGGACTCACCGTCGGAAGACGAGAAGTAGCCCACCGGCGAAAGTAGCCGCGGGGGGCGGGGGCATTGCGCTCCCATTTCGTCGAGGTGTCTTCGGGCCGGTCGATTCGTCGCAGACGCCTCGTCCGCACTGGACGCGGGTCAAGGGCACGCGGTCACTCCGCTCCGTACATGCGGGACGGGTTGGCCACACAGTGCTCGCCGCGGTCGGACTCGATGGTGTGGCCGTACGTTAGACCGGTGACGACATCGCCTTGCCTCAGGAAGCCGTGGTCGTCTTCGTGGTAGAGGTCGCTGGCAACGCGTCGCAGGTCGTGGCCACCGAAGAGACGGGCGATGGCGTTGCCAACTTCGGCCACTCGTACCAGGCCGGCGTCTTCCATGCGCTGGCCCAGGCGGTTGAAGTCGCTGCCGGGATGACCGGGCTGTGGTGGGCAGCCGACGCTCACGAGCGGCACCAGCGAGCCATCCGATCGGCGCATCGTCCCTTTGTTCCAGACAGGTTTGCGGTAAGGCACCTGCAGCTCGATTTCGGAGACGTGTACCGCGGTGAGGTTCTGGTATGGGACGCCGAGCAGGAGGTAGAGGCCGTTGCGGTCGCGGATCTGGCGCATGGGGCTGCCGGCGTCCCAGGCGGACTCGCCGCCCGCGGTGACGATGGTCTCGGCGAGCGGGCCGATGGCGGAAATGCTGTGCCAGAGGTGAAGGCTGCGGCGAGCATCGGGATGCCGGCGGCCGGCATCGGAGATTGCGCCCATGAGCGATGGGGTGTGCCGTGGATCGAAGACAAAGTTGGGATCACGAGAAAGCGGGTAGGTGAAGGCGGGAAGCACCAGGGTTCCGTCGGGCCCGAGGGTTTCCAGCAGGGCGTCGAGCACGGTGGGGGCGCCGCCGGTGACGTGGCCGAGGCTGCGCAGGGAGCTGTGGACCATCAAGAGGCCGCCGCGGGGGACGCCGAGACGAGTCAGGTCGCGAACCAGCGCTGCGCGGTCGAGCGATTCGGTCCGCAGCCGCTGTTCAGGCACGGTACTCATCCAGTCCCAACCCTTTGAGATCGGCCACGACACCCTGCTCCTCGGCCTGGTAGAGCCGCCAGATTAGCCGCAGGCCCTGCAGGCTGCCGGGGCCGTTGGTCAGCGGCCTGGTTCCGGACTCGACGCAGTCGAGAAAGTGGGACAGCTCGGCGACGCGCGCTTGTCGACCGAGCTCAGTGCGGACAGCGTCGTTCTGGCCCTGGTGAAGGCCAGTGCTCGCGTCCAGCAAGACTTCGGTTCGACCCGCGACGCGCTGCTCGCCGCGCAGATTCGCGTGCAAGAGAAGCTGGCCATTCGTGAAGTCGATTTCGAGCATGCCTTCGGTGCAGTGGGCCTGAAACGAATAGCCAAGCTTCGTTCCGCGGGCGCCCCAGGTGCCGAAGTGGTAGCCGAGGACTCCGCCTTCGAACTCGATGGTTACGTGGCTGGTGCCCTCGCGCTCCATCCAGGGCGTGCCGGAGTTGGTACCCAGGTGCGTGCCGCTGACGGGGCGGCCCAGGAACCAGAGCAGGATGTCGATGTAGTGGCAGCCGTGGCTGAAGAGCTGGCCGCCGCCCAGCCAGGCCACAGTGGTGAGCCCGTCCTGGCCGGGCAGGCGGGTGAACTGCTCGGTCCAGATCGAGACCTGGAAGACGTCGCCGTAGACCCGCTGGTCCAGCAACTCCTTCATGCGAACGACCAGCGGGTGGAAGCGCATGACGTAGGCGGTCATGAGAACGCGCTCGGATCGTTCCGAGGCCTCGATGAGGTCGAGGCAGTGGTCCTCGGTGGTGGCCATGGGCTTCTCGAGGAGGACGTGCTTGCCGGAATCGAGGAAGTACCTGGCGGCGGGGTGGTGGAGGCCGTGGGGCAGGGCGATCAGGACGGCGTCCACGTGGTCCAGGACTTCCCGGTAGTCGGTGGCCGTGCGGCAGCGGGGGAACTGGTTGGCGACGGCTTGCGCGCGCCGCGGTTCGATGTCCACGGCGACCGTGACGCTGACGCGATCCTCGAGCCGGTCGAAGCCCTCGGCGTGACGCGAGCCCATGCCGCCGCAGCCGATGAGTCCGAGGCGGAGTCTGGTCATCGAGGCTCCTCTGGCAGTGGGGGAGGGGTTGGAGCTGGACGATAGACGAGGGGTCGTTGGGGTGGGTTCGTGCGCGTAAGAGTTTTTTCCAAAAAACTCTTG
>VXPS01000251.1 GCA_009839425.1 Chloroflexota bacterium | reverse complement strand
GCCGCGCGCGGGGGGGGTTGATGCCGCGCTGCGCCGGGCTTGACCGGGGAGGGCGGGGGCTCGAGAGGCAGGGGTGAGTGGGGTCTGGTTCGACAGGCTCACCACGAACGGGGGTGCGGACCAACGACTGGATCCCGGCTGAAGACGCCGGGATGACGGTGCGGGCTGTCCGTGGAATGACGGGGATCGAAGTGACCCACTATCAGCTCACGGAGAACGGACTGATGGCGTGCGGTTCGCCGGGGCGCGTGGGATACGCTGAGGCGCCGCGCGTGTCGCTGGTGGTGCGGTTATCTCGTCTTATCGCCTTCACCGCAGACTCGGCCACGCCCGCGAGCGCGACGTTCCGCCAATGGTCTGGGAACTTCGGCACTACTGGCACTTCTGCCGGAACTGCCCCGGCTGGCCCGACGGACCGCCGAGCCAGTGGCGTTTCACGCGCGCATCGCCCGATCTTCCGCTGTGCCAAGCGTGCGTTGGTTTCGTGCGCATGAGTGCCTGCGCCGAGGCGTCCATCGATTCAGACGAGTGATCGGCTCCGCCACAGTCGAGTTCGAGTTGAATCCCGACGGGTGGGGCAAGGAGTAGCCACCGCTGACGGGATCGGCGGGATCAATGCGTTTTGCCGACGCGCGGCGCTGCCGTGCGCGCCGGGCATCCGGTCGCCGGCGTCGCGCGTGAAAGTTGGATACGAGATCAGCTTCACGCGGCATTTCCACAAGCCGTCGCCGCTGTGGTCCTTACAAGCAAGCCGGGCGGACATCCTGGCGCTGAACGGGGTCCGAGGGTTTGCTGGAGGGGATACTGTGAGGCCCGAATGGATGAGTATCTAAGGGAATCCGGGAGCCTGGTAATGCCCCAGGATTCAATTCGACCGACGGCCGTTGAACCGCGCGATGACTATCGCATCTGGCTCAGCTACTCCGACGGCGCGGCCGGCGAGGTGGACTTGTCGCATCTGGCGGGCGGCGGCGTGTTTGCGGCCTGGAACGACCGTGCCCGCTATGCGAGCGTGCACATCACCGACTACGACGCCATCGCGTGGGATAACGAACTTGAGCTGTGCCCGGACGCCCTCTACATGCAACTGACGGGAAAGTCTCTGACGGACGTTATGCCACAGGCGCTGGCTGTTCTGGACAATGCCTGAAATCTGCCGTTTTTGGGGCAATGCAATCCAGATGTCGCACAGCGACCACACCCCGGGGCATGAGTGATTATGTGGTATTCTGATGTGTATGAAAGCTGTACAAGTGACATTTGACGAGGCGCTGCTGGAGCGGTTGGACCGGGATCCGGCGGTGCGGGAGCGGGGTCGATCGGCGGTGTTGCGGGAGGCGGCGGCGGCGTACCTGGTGCGCAAGGAGGCCGACGTCATATCCGACAGATACCGCGCGGGCTACGGCGATAGGGTCGAGCTTGACGCCGAGCTTGACGGATGGGCCGGGGAGGGCGCGTGGCCCCTGGACTAGAGTCCGGGCCGCGACGCGGCGAGATCTGGCACTACGGCTTCAAGCGACCCGACAAGCGGCGTCCGGTCGTTGTGCTGACGCGGCAGGAGGTGCTCCCGCTGCTGCATACGGCGATGGTTGCGCCAATCACGTCGACGATTCGCGGTCTGCCGAGTGAAGTGATCGTGGGCGTGGATGAAGGGCTGCGGCACGACTCGGCCATCAACCTCGACCACGTGCAGACGGTCGAGCAGCGGCAGTTGCACCGCTACGTCGGTTCCGTGAGTCCGGCCAAAATGCGGCAAGTCTGCAGAGCGCTCGCCATCGCCACCGGCTGCGGCGCGCCCGCCCAGCCCTGAGCCGGCCAATGGCGCGTGGCGGCCTGCTGAAGGATCCGGGACATGTGCGACCAACTTGAACCCGTGCAGGCCAATCTGCACCACGAACTGATCGCGCCGCGAACGCGAGCGGATGCCTGTCCGACGCTGGTGTTGTTGCATGGGCGGGGGGATAGCGCGGCGGGGATTCTGCCGCTGGCCTATGAATTCGAGCGGGACGACCTGCTGGTGATCTCGGTGCAGGCGCCGCTGGAGTTGGGCGGGGTGATGGCGGGTGGCTATGAGTGGTACCGGCTACAGCAGCCGAGGAGCCTGAACGAGGCGACGCTGCGGACCAGCCTGGATGCGCTGGCGGAGTTCCTGGACACGGTCAAGGCGAGCTACCCGGTCGATCCCGAGCGGGTCGTGTTGCTGGGGTTCAGCCAGGGGGCGGTGATGTCGCTGGGTGCGCAGGCGCTGCGGCCGCCGAGCGTGGCCGGGGTGATCGCGCTGAGCGGCTACTTCCCGATCGAGATTGAGTCAGACGCCGGCAACCTGGTGGGAGCCCCGGCGTTCGTGGCACACGGTGTCTATGACGACGTTATTCCGGTGGAGGCGGGGCGGCGGACGCGTGATTTGCTGGAGCGGCATGGGGTGGACCTGACGTACAGGGAGTATCCGATGGCGCACAGCGTGAGCGTAGAGGAGATGGCGGACACGCGAGACTGGCTAAGCTGGCTGCTTGACAACGACGGCCCGTAGTTTCAGTCCTAAACATTCGCGTTCGGTTCGGACTGGCAGAGTCGCACTCCTTCGTGCCACCTGAAATTGATGACACCGAGCTATATGCAAAGAGAGCTACCGACGTCGACGATCGATCTTCCGAACTCCACGATCAGAGATTGAGCTAAGGATGGGTGATACTTTTCCGGCCCAATGAATGGCCAGATAGTGTCGGGCTCTGGTAGTTGCTTGATAGAGCAGCTTCTGATTGAAGAGGGTGTCTGCAAAGGCCTCGTTAACGCCAAGGACAATGACAGCGTCATATTCTAGGCCTCGCACGTCTGGGATTCGTGCCAGTACAGTTCGAGAGTCGACGTAATGATCCTGTCCGATTCGAACGACATCGTCTCGACCGAGTACTTCACAGTAGTCCTCGAACCTCCTGAGATTCCTCGTATCCCGAGCGAGAATTGCGATTCTGGCACCTGACATATTGGGTTGAGAACGAATCCGATCAAGGTCGTCAACTACCGCTCGTTGCATCGCGTGCATGTTTGCGTGGCGATGGTATTCGACGCGGCTGCCCTCGCGGTCAAATGGAATTGGTGCAGGCAACGTAGACTCGAACAGCCGAAGAATGCGGTTGTTGAAACGGGTGATGTGCTTGTTTGATCGGTAGGACGTCCGGGCGTGTTGCACCGTGATATCGGTGCGACCCAGCACGCGATCTAGGGACCGCCAACGGTGGATGCCACGATAGGGCGTGAGGCGCTGGGCGGTATCACCTAGAATCGTGAACCATCTGTTAGTGGAAGCCAAACTCAGCAACTTGAACTCGATCGGAGAAATGTCCTGAGCCTCGTCCACTACGATATGGCGGTAACGCTGCTCGATAGTGCCGTTTAGCAAGTGGTCCAAATAAGTCAAGGCACCCTCGTCCGAGTCGAAGAATCCCGTAGCCGGCATCCGCTCGGCTGACTTCGCTAGAGCTTGGATTCCGTCTTCGGATAGGTTGCCCTGAGCCACACGGAGAAGTAATTCCGAATCCCCGAGCGACGCTGCGTATTCCTGCCGTACATCAAAGCGCGGCCAAGCTTTGTCGCACCAGTCGGAAACCGCTCGCAGTGTCATCCGCCGCCGACGGTCGGCATCCTCGCGAGAGACTCTTCGGCCGTTATCTGACCTAGCGAGAATGGTATTCGCAATACTGCGAATGAACACTTGCCTTCGATCATTGAGACGAAATCCCTCGGGTGGCGCGGACAGGGTTGATTCCAGTGTCGAGCGTACTTCCTGTTGCGCAATTTCCACATGGCGACCGGCCGCCAATTCGACGCGCGTCGGGAGACGGCGGCAGGCGCGCCTGACTTCGGCCGTCAGCCTACGCGCGCGCCGGTCCAGCGCATCGGACATTGCCAATGATCCCTTGAACCGCTCTATTTCTTCATTGAATCTGCCCATCTGTCCTCGGTTCAACAGCTCGTTCCAAATTTCGCTCCTAGGTCGGCGTCGGAATGTGCGATGTTCTTCAAGCCAGCCCCTAAACGTACGCTGGCGAACGGAACTTTGGACTCCCAGAGTAGGCAACACGTCGCTAGCATACTCCAAGAAAGACTGCGACGGGCCAATGAAGAGTGTGGTTTCCGGTGTGGGGCGATCTCGCACTTCAATGTTGCTAAAAGGAGACAGCAGATAGGCAATACGATGCAAGCCGATTTCCGATTTGCCGCTGCCAGCGGAACCCTGAATGATGAGTGCTCGGTCATCTTGGTTGGCAATAGACTCGTACTGCTCGGGTTCGATGGTCTCGACGATCACTTGCAGGTGATCGTCCTCGCGCCCAGCGGAACTCAGCACATCGACAAGGTGCGACTTCCCACCGTCTGGAACCGGGAGAAGACGTCGATATATGTCGTTTATCGCGACCAGCTTATTATCGCGAATTTTCAAGTATCGTTTGAGATCCATCCTGACTGGCTTGTATCCAGATGGAGCCTCGTAGCCTCGATCTTCGGTATACCACAGCTTAGCGACGGGCGCTGTCCAAGAATGGACGTTCGTTCCGTCAATATGGTGCGCTCCGATGTAGATTACTTGTGCCTGCAGTGAGTTTTCTGAAATACCCTCTTTGAGATGAGCGAAATCAAGGCGACCGAAGTACAATTGCTCAAGTGCTGATTCTAATGTTGCTTTGGTATCGTTCAGTGACCTCAGAAGTGCTCGGGCTGCCGAACGGTTAGGAGCCGGTGCCTGCTTTGCTTGCTCAACACTATCCAATTCGGATCTGGCGTGTTGGATTACTTGGGCCAATCGTCCCTGTTCTACCGCGAATTCATCTTTCAAACTATCGTCCATACGAAACCGCCTCTTCAGCTACACGTTAATTGTTCGCTTCATGCATGGCGAAGCCTAGTTCCTTCATTTGTGCTGAGTCAATAGGCGAGGGGGATTGGAGCATGAGGTCGACGCCGGCCTGGTTTTTGGGGAAGACGGTGACATCGCGGAGGTTGGCGGTGTCGCCGAAGATCATGGCGATGCGGTCGAGGCCCATGGCGATGCCGCCATGGGGCGGGGCGCCGTATTCGAAGGCCTGGAGCATGTGGCCAATCTGTTCCTGGATGCTGTCCTCGTCGAAGCCCATGACCTGGTAGATGCGGTGCAGGTCTTTCGCGCGATGGGCGCGGATGGAGCCGCCGCCGATCTCGTGGCCGTTGCAAACGAGGTCGTACTGCTTGGCGGTGGCTTTGGCGGGGTCGGTGTAGAGGAGATCGAAGGAATCGTCGGCGGGCGAGCAGAAGGGGTTGTGGGAGAAGGTGAGGCCGCCGGTCTCCTCGTTGGGCTCGAAGAGCGGGAAGTCGATGATCCAGCCGAAGGCCAGGACGTCGGGGTCGATCAGATCCAGCTTCTCGCCGAGGGCGAGGCGTAGCTCGCCCAATGCGGCGTTGGCGGTTTCGCGCTTATCGGCGACGAGGCAGACCAAGTCGCCCTGTTCGGCGCCGGCCGCGCGGGCCAGTTCGCGGAGGGCGTCGTCGCCGAAGAATCGGGCAAGTGGCGAACGCAGGGTGCCGTCGCTGTTGAGGGCGATGGTGGCGAGGCCAGCGGCGCCGTTGGCTTTGACCACGTCCTGCAGCCTATCGACCTCGCGGCGGGTGAAGGCGGCGGATCCGGGGGCTACGACGGCCTTGACGACGCCGTCCGACTGGACGACCTGGTCGAAGACGCGGAAGCCGTGGCCGGCGGCGGCGTGGCTGACGTCCACGAGTTCCAGGCCAAAGCGCAAGTCGGCCTTGTCTGTGCCGTAGCGTTCCATGGCGTCGGCGTAGGTGATGCGGGGGAACGGTTCCTGCAAGAGGCGCTTGGTGGAGAGTTCGCGGGCGAGCCGCAGGTAGAGGGTTTCGATGAGCTCGAGGATGTCCTCGCGCTCGACGAAGGCCATCTCGATGTCGAGCTGGGTGAACTCGGCGGTGCGGTCGGCGCGGAGGTCCTCGTCGCGGTAGCAGCGGGCGAGCTGAAAGTAGCGATCGAGCCCGGCCACCATGAGCAGCTGCTTGAGCTGCTGGGGCGACTGGGGGAGGGCGTAGGCCTGGCCGGGGTAGTGGCGGCTGGGCACGATGAAGTCGCGGGCGCCCTCGGGCGTGCTCTTGACCAGGGTGGGCGTTTCCAGTTCCAGGAAGTCGCGCTCCCAGAGGTGCTCGCGAATGACGCGGCTGATGTTGAAGCGGAGTTCGGTGAGCTCGCGCATGCGGATGCGTCGAAGGTCGAGATAGCGGTGGGTGAGGCGGACGGACTCGTCGATGTCGCGGTCGGAGGTGATCTCAAAGGGCGGGGGCTGGGAGGCGGCGAGGATTTCGACGCGTTCGATCTCGCCGACTTCGATCTCGCCCGTGTCCAGATCGGGGTTGGTGGTTCCGGCGGGGCGCTCACGGACCTGGCCGGTGACGGCCAGCACGTATTCGGAGCGGACGCCTGACGCCGCTTCGTGGGCCTGGGCGTTGTCGTCGCGGTTGATGACGACCTGGGTGATGCCGTAGCGGTCGCGCAGGTCGACAAAGATCAGGCCGCCCTGATCGCGGCGGCGGTGGACCCAGCCGTTGAGGACGACGGTGGAGCCGGCGTCAGCGCGCCGCAGCGCTCCGCAGGTATGGGTACGGCGGGACCAAGTGGATACAGGCAACGTGGACATAGGGACCTCCGAGGTGACGAGTGAAAGTGGCACTGGCTGGTCAGGAGATGCGGCCGCGGGAACGCGGCTAGGTATTCAGCGCGGTTGCGATTCCCTTGGCTTTGGCTCGCCAGAACTCGACCTGGCGGGCACGCGGGGCGCCCTTTAGCGCCGTGGCCTCCTCGGCTTCCAACTGCTCGAGCTCGGAGTGCTGTCCGGTCATGAGGAGCCCCAGCTTGGCGAGGGCGTAGGCGTAGTCGGCGTGAAACTCGAGCATGTAGGCCAGGATGGAGCCGGACGTGCGTTCCATGCGAGCGACCGCCGCGGAATCCGAGAGGAGCCGCGCCAGGTTGGACAGGGGGCGCTTCCAGCCGCCGCCGATGCGGACTTCGATCTCCATGGGGTCGAGCCCCTGGTTGGCGGCCATTTGCGCCCAGCGCTGCGCCAGCGTCTCAAGGTCAAGTCCTTCGATGGGCGGGGGGTGTTCAAGGGCCCGCGCCACGGCGGTCCAGTCGATCCGGATCTCAGGATACAGAACCTGGCATTCCTCCCTGACCTGCTGGGTGACGTGGGGAGAGTTGCCGAGGTAGGCCAAATAGCGAGGACGGGGCTCGTCGGCGGTGGGTTCGGCAACCAGCCAAGCGGCCTGGACGCGGCGCACGCTGCCGTCGGTGTTGCGCTGTTCCTCGGGGTGCCAACGCACTGAGGCGGGCATAGCGTCTCCAGGCTGCGGGCGTGGCGCCTCTAGTTCTTGCCTTGCGGGGCCATGATGATGCTCAGGACGCGGCCATCCTGCTCGCGGGTAATGTCGCGCTCGATCACCCCGTGGGGTTCCAGGCTGGCCTTGACCCGTTCCAGGACGCGCAGGGCGACTTCCGGGTGGGCGAGTTCGCGTCCGCGCATGCGGACCCAGGCTTTCACCTTGTTGCCCTCGCGCAGGAACTTTTCGAGCCGCTTGATTTTGAACTGGATGTCGTGATCGCCGGTGCGGGGTCCGAAGCGGACTTCCTTGACGGTGCCGGCCTTCTGACGCCGCTTGTTCTCGGCCTTGCGCCGATTCTGCTCGTAGCGGAACTTGCCGAAATCGAGAATCTTGGCGACCGGAGGCTGGGAGTTTGGCGCGATCTCAACCAGATCAAGGCCGCGCTCACGCGCCATCTCCAACGCTATGGGGGTAGGGGTGATTCCGATCTGTTCGCCGTTTTCGTCAATCAAACGGACATGGCGAATACGAATGTGCTCATTGATTCGCGGGCCGCGCTGATGCGGCCGCTGGTCAGCACGAGGTGATGGTGAACGCAGGGGCAACTCCCAGAACTGGTCGGCAACGAGCCGGCCGAACGATTCACGCTAGCATAGGGGTATGCGCGGGACAATGTATTTCGATCCATTAGTTCGCGAAGCCAAGTCACGTCCCCAGTTCACCGGAACCCATGGCGCTCGCTGTTGACGTAGGTTCGGCTGCTCTCAGCGGCGGCATTACGCGGCAGGACAGCCCCCGGATCCACGCTCAGCGCGAGCCGGCGGATCGTCCGGGCTTGGGCGACCTGTATCTCCTGGTCCAGGGCGGGAGTGACGGGCAGGCTGCCTCGTTCGGCCAAGCCGTGGCCTCGAGCTACTACGCGGACGAATCCGAGGGGATCGCCAGCGCGTTGGTGCAGAGCATGCGTCAGGCGGCCCAAAGCGCGGCGATCGAGATGGATCTGGCCAATCCGACCGAGACGCTGGGAGCAACCGGCGCGGTGCACGCGGGCGATCAGATCTACCTGGCCCAGTTGCTGCCGAGCCAGGTGTTCGTGTTGCGCGACGGCGTTCTGAACGCGCTGCCTGCGGAATCCCAGCCTGAGAGTTTCCGTGATCCGGTTCCCGATCAGGACGTGGAGATCTTCCGTGTGGAGTTAGACCCGCACGACGTGGTGGTGCTGGCGTCAACCGAGTTTCGACGGACGCTGACGGAGCGCGAAATCCAAGGATTGCTGCAGGGCCGAAGCGCGCAACGGGCGGCCCACGACCTTTGCTCGGTTGCAGCCCAGCGGGGCGGCGCGACGTGCGGCGTGGTGGTGCTGGGAATCGGCGCCGAGGCGCTGGCGCCTGTCGCGGAACCAGTGGCCGATGACGCCTGGACGTCGGCCGGCCCGGCGGGCGCGATGTCCACCAATGGCCAAGCCAGGCGCGCGCGGCCCCCGGCGGCGCCCGAGCCTGACTGGGATGGCGCCGGCTATCCGCAGGAGCGGGCGGCGAGCGTCCCTCCAGAGCGCTCAGCGTTCCAGCGGGTCGTGGGGCTGCCGCTTACCGTGCTGTTGATGATCCTCGTGCTGCCGGTCGTGGCGGTGCGCGGCTTGGTGCGCTTGGTTACCGGTCGGTCGGATCCGGTGCAACCAACGATGCCGCCGTCCGCGCCGACACCGGCCCCGGCCGCCGCGGGCGGGGCAGATGTGACGGATGACGACTGGTCGAGCCTGCGCTCGCTGCGAGCGGCCGGGCCCGGCGGCAGCGAGCGTTTGAGGGCGGCACCGCCAGAGGCGGCGCCAGTCCTGAGCGCGGTTGGCGAGCCGTTCCGGGGCGGGCAGGACGCGTTTCGATACCGCCCGCGGCGGTCGCTGCCAGGCCCGGGCACGCTGCTCTTCGGGATCTCGCTGGTGCTGCTGGTCGTCATGGCCGCCGTACTGTTTCTGCGCAACAGCGAGTCGGCGCCGGGTTCGCTGGAGGCCGGCTCGGCCGGGGATGCGTCAGCGGGTCAGGCGGGCGTTGCCGCCGTTAGCACGGAGTCACCCCTCGTGGGCGCGGAGCGTGCCGCCACGTTGTTCGCCGACGCCGAAACCCGCTACCGCGAAGCGCTGGCTCGGGACCCCGACGAGAATCGCGCGGCCACGCTGCTGGTCCTTCGCGACGCCAAGGACTTGGCGAACCAAGCGCTGACGGCGGATGTGGAGCGCACGCTGGCGCCCGATATCAACCGACTGCTCAGCCAAATCGGTCGTGAAGAGGATCGACTCAACCGGGTCCGAACGGTAGTGACCAGCGCCACTATTGGTGACTTTGACAGCGCGGGGGTGGGCAGCGCGGCCGAACAGATGGACGTGCGCGTTGACGCCAAGTACGTGATCGACGCCACCACGGCTCGGGTCGTGTCCTTCGAGACGGCCAGGCAAGGCGCCACAGTGCTGCGGAAAGGCGACGTGGTGAGCAGTATCACGGTGCAGGATCCTATCGCGGTGGTGAATCGAGCCTTGAACGTGCTGGTGCTGGACAGCCGCTACAACTTGGTGAGCCTGCAACCCGACCAGAATCCACGGCTGTTGCGGATCACGGGAACGGAGACGTGGCGGACACCGGTGGCGTTCGACAACTTCAACAACAACTTCTACGTCCTTGACCCGGGCGCCAACGCCATCCACAAGTACCAGGCGACGGCCGGAGGCTACGAAGTCGCGCCAAGCTCCTACGTCTTGGCCACGGCTGACATTGACCTCAGTCGTGCCATTGACATGGCGATTGACGGCGACATCTTCGTGCTGATGTCCGACGCGTCGATCATGCGGCTGCGGGGTGGGCAACGCGAGCCGTTTGAGATCAAGGGCCTCGACGGCGACACGCTGAAGGCTACGCGCCTATTCACCGAGGTTGAAACCGACAGCCTCTACCTGATTGATTCGGCCAACAGTCGGATCGTGGAGATCGACAAGCGCGAAGAGACCGCCGGCGAGTTTGTGCGCCAATTCAAGTACGCCGGATCGGATGACTTCTTCGCGGACATCCGGTCGATCTGGGTGAGCGAGATCGACGGCAAGCTGATCGTCCTGGGTAGAGATTCGGTTCGGCAGTTTGTGCTGCCGACGATTCAGGACGAGGCGTAGGCGCCTGGGCCGGGGTGGCGCAACGTGCCTTCGGCGGCGTACCGATAGTCAAGGCGAAGCTGCCGTGTGTTCGGAGCGGGGAACGGGAATCGAACCCGCGTTTTAGGCTTGGGAAGCCCATGTTGTACCACTCAACTATCCCCGCCAGCCGCCGCTGCGGGCGGCACCACTAATGTGACGGCGTTGGCGCGGGGCGTCAATTCGCCGTCGCGACCGGAGAGCCGTTCGGCGCCGGTCGGCTATATTGCCGCACCTTCCCGGACCGTCACTCCCGGGGCCAGCGGCCTCGGCTGAGAATCCGCATGCAAGACATTCGCACGGTCGCGAACCGGATTATCGACAACGTCGCCACCGTCATTGTGGGTAAGCGTGACGCCATTGAGCTTGTGGTCGTGGCGCTGCTGGCGAACGGGCATATCCTCATTGAGGACGTGCCCGGCGTGGGCAAGACGACGTTGGCCAAGGCCATCGCCCGCTCGGTCGGGCTGAGCTACAAGCGCGTCCAGTTCACACCCGATTTGCTGCCCAGCGATGTGACCGGCGTGACGATCTTTAATCAGAAGACGAGCGAATTCGAGTTTCGCGAAGGACCGGTGATGGCCCAGATCGTGCTGGCGGACGAAGTCAACCGGGCCACGCCCAAGACCCAGTCGGCGCTGCTGGAGGCGATGGAAGAACGCCAGATCACCGTGGACGGGGCGACCTACGTGCTGCCCGAGCCCTTCCTGGTACTCGCAACGCAGAATCCGATCGAGTACGAGGGCACCTTTCCCTTGCCGGAGGCGCAGTTGGATCGGTTTCTGATGCGGGTGAACCTGGGCTATCCGGAGCGGCAGGACGAGTTGCAAGTGCTGGCGACACGGCAACGCGAGCAGCCGATCGACGACCTTCAGCAGGTCGTGACGCTGGAGGAAGTGTTCGCCGCGCAGGAAGCGGTGAAGGACGTATACGTGGACCCGCTGGTATCCAACTACATCGTGGATATCAGCCGCGCGACGCGCGAGCACAACGACGTCTACCTTGGCGCGAGTCCACGGGGCAGCCTGGGCCTGTTTCGCGCCGGACAGGCGATGGCGGCCGTGGGCGGCCGGGACTACGTGGTTCCAGACGACGTGAAGCGGCTGGCGGAGTCGGTGCTGTCGCACCGGGTGATCGTGAGTCCGGCCGCGCGCATTCGCAGCGTGGACACGCGAGCCATCGTGGCGGGCATTCTCGACTTCGTTCCGGTGCCGGGCGCGTCAGCCGCCTGACCGATGACGGGCGAGGTCCAGGAGATTGCCCTGGTCGCGCGCCGCATCGAGCCGTGGGACTGGTGCGGGGTGGCCGCGACCGAGGTGGGGCTGGTGAGCGCCACGCTGGCGCATGCCTCGGAGGCGGCCTGCGTGGATGCGCTGCGGGCGGCATCAACGGCGGCGCGTCATCGATCGCGGGGCGCCCAGCGCTTGCACACGCGCCGGCTGGGTGAGTCCTCGGTCGCCGCAGCCGGCTGGAGCGCTCATCAAATTGCCGGGAACGGGCTGGAGCAGCTGTGGGAATACCTGACGACCGGCCGGCAGCGGCTGGAGATTCCGCTGGACCGCCGGGCGGGAACGGAGTTTCAACAGCGAACCTGGGATGTGCTGCGCAGGATTCCGTTTGGCGAGGTCGAAAGCTACCGCTGGGTCGCCGGCGAGCTCGCCCAGCCGCGGGCTACGCGGGCGGTGGGCACGGCGATTGGGGCGAACGAGTTGCTGGTGTTTATTCCGTGTCACCGGGTCGTGGCCGCTCGCGGCCTAGGGGGCTATTCGCGGGGCCTGGACGTAAAGCGGCGGTTGCTGGCACACGAACGCTCATGGCCGCGGACGGCGCCGTTGTTCGCGGGGTGAGCCGGCGGTTCTGCCGACCGATTGGGATGGACGGTTAGCGGGGCTCGGTCGCGTCCAGACCGATGTCTACGGCGCGGGTGGAGTGGGTGAGTGAACCGACGGAGATGTCGTCGACGCCGGTTTCGGCGTAGGCGCGCACGTTGCGCAGGTTGACGAGTCCGCTGACCTCCAGGCGGGCGCGGCCGGCCGCCCGGTTCACGGCTGTCTGAACCTGGACCGGCGTCATGTTGTCCAGCAGGATGAACTGCGCGCCGGCAGCCAGGGCTTCGTCGAGCTGGTCGAGCGAGTCCACCTCTATCTGGACACGAACGTCGTTGCGGCTGGCCTCGTGCGCGGCGCGCAGGGCGGCGGTAACCCCGCCGGCCGCGGCGATGTGGTTGTCCTTGATGAGGACGGCGTCGAAGAGGCCGAAGCGGTGGTTCACGCCGCCGCCCATCGCGACGGCGTATTTGTCCAACGCCCGGAGGCCGGGGACGGTCTTGCGGGTGTCGAGTATGCAGGCCCCGGTTCCAGCGACCTCGTCTACGAATGTGCGGGTGAGCGTGGCGATGCCGCTGAGGCGCTGGAGGAAGTTGAGGGCGGTGCGTTCGCCGGTCAGCGCCAGGCGAGCGTTGGTATCGACGATTCCCGCAACCTCGCCGGGCTGAAGTTCCGCGCCTTCCCGGCTGACGTCGTCGAAGGCCTCGGGGTCGCCGAGCTGCCGGTAGACCTCGTGCACGACGGGCAGGCCGGCCAGCGTGAGCGGTTCGCGGGCCGTCAGGGCGGCGCGGAAACGTGCGTGCTCGGGGACCACGGATTGGCTGGTGAGATCGCCGGCGCCAATGTCTTCGGCCAGGGCAAGGGCGACGACCCGGGCGATCGCCTCGTGGGGCGGCGCGGGGGATTTCATGCGGAGCCCTCGGCGCCGCGAAAGCGGATCCGCAGGTTGGCGTAGTCGACGTCGCAGGGCCAGGCGCCGTTGTAGCGGTAGAGCTGGCAGCGCAGGACGCCCAGATCATCGATGTGGACGCAGGCCTGGAAGCCCTCGGGATAAGTCATGCTGATGTACTGACCGCGCGCACCGTCCGTCTGGGCGCTGACGTCGTAGTCGCCGTCCACGGGCGGCTCCACGTACCAATCGCCTTTCGGAAGCGTAATGGCGCCCGGCTGAAGAAACTCCTCGGGATCGCTTGGGCTCACGTGCATGAACGTTTGGTGAGAACCGTAGTCGTTCTCGCTGAGATCGTACCTGCCTCGGACCACCTTGGAGGTATGAACGGATGTACATGGCGGGCCCGACGACTCACGCGATTGCTTTGTCGCCTTGTGGCAGCGGCCACATTGCTCGCGGTTCTGGCGGCGTGCCAGGCGATTGATGGCAGGTCGGGGGCCTCGTTTGCGTCGGAACCGGTTTCACAGCTAGGGGCCGGACCAAAGGCGACCGATCGGGTTGGCGCGACGTCGAGCGGCAGGCTTCCCGCGAACGCTGAAGCTCTCAGAATTCTTCCGGATCGCAATTCGGCGCCGGCCCCGAACCTCGTGGCCGTTTCAAGCCCGCCTGCCGCAACGTCCGGCAGGTCCGGCGAATCACCGCAACTCAGCGTTCCGGAGCTCGTTCGGATTGTTCGCCCGTCAGTTGTGCACATAGCCACGGAATCGGTAGGTCGCGACAACAGCGGGCGCACCATGCCGGCCGGAGGCGTTGGTACCGGATTCGTGATCGATGCCGAAGGCCTGATCGTCACGAACAATCACGTGGTCGCCCATGCGCAACAGATTGTCGTCACGACCGATGCCGGAGCCTTGTACGACGCGACAGTCGTTGGCCGGGATCCCCAGACCGACCTGGCCGTGCTGCGAGTCGATGCGACGGGACTGCCACCCATTGTGCTCGGGCGGTCGGCCGATTTGCAGATCGGCGAATCCGTGGTGGCGATAGGGCATGCGCTGGACTTGCCCGGAGGCCCCACGGTGACGGTTGGCGTCGTGAGCGCGGTTGACCGGGCCATTACCAATGTCGGTTCCCAGCGATTGACGCTCAGCGACCTCATACAGACCGACGCGTCAATAAATCCCGGCAACAGCGGCGGCCCGCTGCTGAACCTCTACGGCAAAGTCATTGGGGTGAACTCCGCGGGCGCGGGCTCGGCGTCCGGCATTGGATTTGCGATTGCCATGGACGGCGCTCGGCTGGTAATCGACGAGCTCATCGAGAGTGGCCAGGTGGTGCGCGGATTCCTCGGCATCGGACCGGCGACCATCACTCGCAGCCTCGCCCGACACTTCGATCTCCCGGTCAGCGAGGGGATCATCGTGGTGCAGCTCACGGCAGGCAGTCCCGCCGACCAGGCTGGGCTTCGCATGCGGGACATACTCGTTGCAATCAACGACGACGCAGTGCCCGATGCGGGCGCGCTGAGCCGCGTTCTGGCACAGTACGGGCCGGGTGATGAGGTCGTAGTTCGGTACATCCGGCCGGGCGGCGACGATCAGCCGCAGGAAACTCGGATTAGATTGGGGCGCCGTCCCGATCAATAGGTAGAACGGAGGCCCGGAGTGGCCATTGACCCGGCCCCATTTGCCGAATTACGGCAGACCCTGAGCACGAACGTCGGCAAGGTCATTCTGGGCAAGGAAGCCGAGATCGAGCGCATCCTGGTGGCGTTGCTTTGCCGCGGGCATGTTTTACTCGACGACGTACCGGGTACCGGGAAGACCATGCTGGCCCGGTCGATTGCCATCTCGCTCGGCGGTGAGTTCCGGCGCATCCAGTTCACGCCGGACCTGCTGCCGAATGACGTGACCGGGGTATCGGTTTACAACCAGCGGTCCGGCGAATTCGAGTTTCGGCCCGGACCGGTGTTCGCGAACGTGCTGCTGGCCGACGAGATCAATCGGGCGACGCCACGCACGCAGTCGGCCTTGCTGGAGGCGATGAGCGAAACGCAGGTGAGCGCGGACGGGGTATCACGGCCGCTGCCCACGCCGTTCATCGTGCTGGCCACACAGAATCCGGTGGAGTTCGAGGGTACGTTCCCGCTGCCTGAGGCGCAGTTGGACCGCTTCATGATGCGGCTCTCGCTGGGCTACCCGACCTTCGACGACGAGCGCAACGTTCTGGACGGGCAACGGCACGGGCATCCGATCGACGACCTGACGCAGGTGTCCGACCTGCGGACGCTGGCCGACCTGCAACGCGGCGTTGGGGACGTGCACGTGGACGACACCGTGGCCGAATACCTGCTGCGCCTGGTTCGGGCAACCCGTGACCGGCCGGAAGTCGCCCTGGGCGCCAGTCCACGAGGCTCGCTGGCCCTGCATCGCGCGTCGCAGGCCCTCGCCGCGATTCGAGGTCGCAGTTATGTCCTGCCCGACGACGTGAAGGAGTTGGCGCCGTCAATCTTGGCCCATCGCGTGCTGGTGTCGGCCGAGCACTCGCTGCGTGGGGTCACGTCGGATGCGCTGGTGCGCTCGCTGATGGAATCGACCGAGCTGCGCCTGGTTGACGAGGGCGACGGCGCGACCTGAGTGCCAGCGGCTGCTGACCGATGATTTGGGGGTTCGCTCATGTGCTCGGATCCACCGCGGCGGAACCCACTGTCAGCCGGTGGTCTGAGAGAGCCCAACCCGCGTGAGCATGCGGCATGCCTAGCCTGATCTTCCTGACCTTGGTGCTGCTGGCGGCGGCGTTCTTTACGCGGTTGCCCTTTCTGTTCTTGGCCGCATACCTCCTGATTACCGTGCTGGTGCTCACGCACCTGTGGGTCTGGCGGATGCGCCGGGGGTTGCGGGTCCGCCGGGATTTCCCGCAGCGCGTGTTCCAGGACGAGACGGTCGCCGTCACCATCCACATCGAGAACCAATCACTGCTGCCGGTGCCCTGGCTGAGCGTGCGGGAGGCGCTGCCCACGCGGATCGCGCCGTATGACGCCATGCGCCAGGTCGTCCGGCTGCGGCCGAAGGGGTCGACGACGATCGAGTACACGTTGCCGGCCACGCACCGCGGATATCACCGGCTCGGGCCGTTGCAGGTTCGGTTTGGCGACGTGTTTGGGCTTGCCAGCCAGGACCTGCTGATCGATACCGCGGAGTTCGTGATCGTCTATCCGCAGGTGGTGCCGATCGAAGCCTTCCAGGTGGAGTCGAACACCCCCTTTGGCGACATGCGCTCGCACCAACGGATCTATCACGATCCGATCCGTGTGGTGGGGTCGCGGGACTACGAGCCCGGCGACTCGCAGCGGTTGATCAACTGGAAGGCAACCGCGGCGGTGGGGCACCTGATGGTGCGAAACCTTGAGCCGGCCGTGAGCCACGAAGTGCAGATCCTGGTGGACCTGGACCACGCCAGCTACAGCCGCATGTGGCGCGGCCCGGCCTCGGAGATGGCGGTCACGGCGGCGGCGTCGCTGGCCACGTTCATGCTGGAAAACCGGCAAAGCGTCGGAATCGTGGTGAACGGACTCGACCCCATCTACCTGGGCGGCGTGCGCGGCAGCTCGCACGAGGAAATGCGCGAGCGGATGTCCGGGCGAGTTCCCCACGTGCCCATCGGGCGCGGCCGCGGGCACCTGATGTCGTGCCTGGACCTGCTCGCGCGGGTGGAACTGCTGGCCGGAGAGAACGCGGGACAGGCCGTGACCACGGCGGGCCGATCCCTGCCGTGGGGAGCGACCCTGATCGTGCTGACCGGACTGCGGTCCAATGAGTTGTTGGCGAGCCTCATGGCGCAGCGCAAACTGGGCCACCGGGTAATCGTCGTGTTCACCGACGGGTCAGCGGCCACGCTGGCCGCCGGGGCCGCACGGGCCGCCGGCCTGACGTCGTTTGCGATTACCGACAAGGAGCACGTGCGTGTCTGGCGAGACGACCGAACGGCCGTTTAGCCGGACCATCCTCGGCGCCATCGCCACCCTCTGCTTCGGCCTGTTCGGCGCGGGCCTGACGCTGTGGATGCAGACGATCACGGTCGGCGCGGACCGCGCATACGCATTCCTGGTGATCATGACGCTGGTGTTCGTGGTCTCGATGATCGTCGCGGCCTACGGGGGGCGGCACTCGGCCGGGAGCTATAGCTGGAAGCACTGGGCGGCTTTGGTGGTTCCGATCCTGCTGCTGGTGCGCATCACGGCTTTCTTTGGGGCGCCGCCGGATGCCCGCGACGGCGCCTTGGGAATCGTGGGCGGACTGCTGGATCTGACGTCGCTGACGCTGATCACGATCCTGGCGCTGACATGGATGGCCGGGATGCGGGTGCTGCGCAATATCGAGCTGCTGCATCCGCAGCGGTCGGAGATTCCGCCGTCCAAGCGCTCGCCGCAGTACTACGAGTGGCTCAACGACCGCGGGCGCTACGTGGACCGCTCCGCGGCGATCGGCGAACTGACCCACCTAGCTGCCACGGCCGGCGGAATCCTGGTTGGGTTGACGGCATTCAACGTGGTGGTGGGATCGGAGACACAACAGGCGGGCGTGGTGCAGACGGCGCTGATCATCATGGTCCTGTACTACGTGAGCGTGCTGCTGCTGCTCAGCTACGCCAACCTGGTACGCCGCACCTCGCAGTGGTCGCTCGAGCTGGCGGCGCAGGCGCCCGGGTTGACGGGAACCTGGATTCGCTCCGCGATATTTCTGCTCGTGGTGGCGCTGGTGGTGGCGCTGCTGATTCCGGCCGCGGATACGGACGTATTTGCCGGGTTCGGTCTGCTCATCCTGGACGGAATGCTCTGGGTCGCCCGGATCATCCTGGCGTTTGGGCTGCTGATCCTCAGCCTGATCGCGCGGCTAATCGAGTTGCTGCGGCCGGAGGGCGGGGGCACGGTGCAGACGCCGCCGCCCGAGGAGCTGTTGCAGCCGACCGGCGAGGGCATCGACTTCGGCCTGTTCATCGCCGCGATCATCGTGCTCATCGCCGGCGGGTTTTCGCTTTACTGGCTGTTTCGGGCGGTCCAGCGGAACTACCAGCGGGTTTCGGCCCAGCGGGCCAGCCGCTCGCTGCTGACCCACCTGCTGCTGATCCTCCAGGCGCTGCTCGCGTCGATCCTGGGTCTCTTCGGCTGGACACGCACCGTGGCGCAGGCGGTTGGAGCGTCGGTGCGGGCGCTGGCCGGCCGGCGGCGAGCGATGCGATCCAACCTGGGAGCTCTGCGGCGACGCGGCGATGGCACGGTGCGCCAGCAACTGCACGAGATCTACGCCGAGACGGTCCACGAAGCCTCGGCGCGGGGGGTACATCGGGGAGCGTCGGCCACGCCCAGCGAGTACCGGGTGCGGCTGGCCGAACGTTGTACAACGGCGACGGCGGCCGTGGACGGCCTGACCGAGATGTACATGGCCGCCCGCTATGCCCCGGAGCTTGGACCCGACCACGGCGTCGAACGCGCGCGCCGCCTGCAGGCGGAGGTGGGCCGGGCCCTGCAGGCTCCGCCCGATGACTGAGGACCTCTTCGCCCACGCCGGCGCCGAGGCACGCAAGGCCGCAATGCCCCTGGCGGCGCGGATGCGCCCGCGCACCTTGGACGACTTCAGCGGTCACTCCGACCTGGTGGGGCCCGGCGCGCCGCTGCGTATGGCGTTGGATCGCGACGAAATGTGGTCGGTGGTCCTGTGGGGATCGCCGGGCACCGGCAAGACCAGCCTGGCGCGGATTGCGGCGGCCATGACCGAGCGGCGCTTCGTGGAACTCAGCGCGGTGTCCGCCACCGTTCGCGACGTCCGTGGCGTGATCGCGCAGGCGGCCAGCGAGCGGGACATGTACCGCAAGCGGACCCTCGTGTTCCTGGACGAAATCCACCGCTTCAACAAGGCCCAGCAGGACGTCCTGCTGCCTGCCGTGGAGGACGGCGTCATCGCCCTGTGGGGCGCGACGACGGAGAACCCCTACTTCGAACTCAACGCGCCGCTCCTGTCGCGCATGCGCGTGCTGCGCTTGCAGCCGCTAGAAGCCGGGGACCTGCGGGCGATTGTCGAGCGCGCGTTGGACTCGGCGGACGGGCTGGGCGCCGAAGCGCCGCGGTTCGAGGAGAGCGCCATCGAGGGCGCCGTGGCCGCCTCGGGAGGGGATGCGCGGGTCGCCCTGAACTGGATCGAGTCGGCGGCTGCCTACGCGCGCGAGCGCGGGCTCGACGCGGTGGACGCGGACGTGGCGAGGCAGGCGGCGCTGACCCGACAGGTTCGCTACGACCGCTCGGCGGACGAGCATTACGACACGATTTCGGCGTACATCAAGAGCGTGCGCGGATCCGACCCCGACGCGTCCCTGTTCTGGCTGGCCAAGATGCTGGAAGGCGGCGAGGCGCCCGAGTTCATTGCGCGGCGGATAGTCATCCTGGCCTCGGAAGACGTCGGGAACGCGGACCCGCACGCGCTGCCGCTGGCAATAGCGGCGGCCAATGCCGTGGAACGGCTGGGACTCCCGGAAGCCCGCTATGCGCTGGCCCAGGCCACCATCTACTTGGCCGCCGCGCCCAAGAGCGACGCGGCCGGCCGGGCGCTGGGCGCGGCCGAGCAGGCCATCCGCCAGGGGGCGAACCTGGAGGTTCCGCTGCACCTGCGCGGCGCCGTCCATCCGGGGCTTGCCGAGGTCCACGGCCAGAGCGTCGGCTACCGGAATCCGCACGACTTCCGGGGCAACTGGGTGCCGCAGAAGTACATGCCCGGCCGCCAGCGCTTCTACGACGGCCGAGGCGGCGGCGAGGAGCGAGAACTGTGGCAGCGCCTCCAAAAGCGCGGCGCACGACCACCTACAGCCGGTAGTGACCCGGATCTGCCCTAGCGACCGCGCCTCAGAGTTCGCGCGCTCAGTTCGAAGTTGCGGGCGACAATCCCCGCGCGGCCGCGGAGCAACTGCGGACGTTGACACCGTGCGGTGATCAGGTCGGGCGCGCGAGACCTCGACGTGTGCGGGACAATCCGTCGACACGATCCGGGAACAGAACCATGCGGCTCGAAGCGATCACAGCGAAGCTCGATCAAGGAATCGCGGAGCTTCGCGCCGGAACCCTGGACGAGTCCGCGCTCGCGACCATTCGGGACGAACTAATCGCCGCTGGCAATGCCCGGCAGGATCTGCTGTACCTGCAAGCCGCCGGCACGGCCCTGGACACCCAGGTGATCGGCATGCGGACGATCATTGACGGCGAACTCTCGGATGGCGCGGACGATCCGGACGACTGGCCCTACCAGACCGTGCTGGACGCCATCCGGGACGGCTGGCGCATCATTGAGTTTCCCAGCCTGGCGCTGCTGCTCGACGAGTCGCGCACGTATGCCTACGGAGCCGAGTTTGTGCTCGAGAAGATTCGGAGCGCCTGATGGATACCTCGCAGATCGCGCCAACGCTGACCGACACCGAGGTCCTGGAGTTTTGCAAACACGGCTATCTGCTCCTGGACGGCGTGGTGCCGGAGGAGATCAACCGCAAGACCGTCGCCTTCGTCGACAAGAACACGTCCCTCGAGCCGACCGACATCCTGGACGAGAGCTGGTTTGTCGAAAACGTGATCCTCAATCCCGCGGCCGCCGGCGCCGTCCGCTCGCTGCTGGGCGTGGGGTTCGAGACGCCTGTCCTGATGAGCAACCACCGCGTGCACATGCCGGCGCCGCAACAAGGCTGGCATCGTGACGGCGGGTCACGCTATGGACCCGCGCTGCACTACCTGCAAGTCTTCTACTACCCCGAGGCATGCACGGCCGAGATGGGGCCTACCGAGGTGCTCCCCGGTTCGCACTTCCTGTTTCAGCACTCCAGCATGATGGGGCATTACGGAAACCTCCGACACGCCGTCAAGACCGTCGCGTCCGCCGGCTCAATCTTTCTCACCGTCTATTCCATCTGGCATCGGCGCTCCGTATCGACGGCGCGGGGAGTCCGCAATCTCCTCAAGTACAACTACTGGCGCACGTCACCGCCGGCCCGCGACTGGGTGATTGAGCCGGACTTCGACTTTGCCCAGGCCGACTACGCGTTCGTCCTGCGGGGATTGCGACAGCAGTTTCGGGACGCCCTGGATGCGTCCGAGATGTTCTTCTGGCTGTGCGGTAAGTCCCGCGAGTACCAGACCATGGGCGGCCAAGGCTGGCCCATGCCCGGCCATCGCAACGCGTCGCCCCGAGGCTACCCCGGGGAGCCCACCGCCGCCAGGTACTGAGCGGCGCTGGCGGAAAGCCTTACGTGGACGCCGCCGGCAGGTAGCTGCGGAGGAAACGGACGCCGAGGGGGATGACCTCTATGGGATCGTCGCGGCCTTCATAGACGAT
>VXPS01000270.1 GCA_009839425.1 Chloroflexota bacterium | reverse complement strand
TGTCGCTTTCGACTAAGCGACGGGTATAACGGCTGATGGCCGGTAGACCCCTCGCTCGCCGTAGCGACCAGCGAAGCGGCCATCGTTCCATCCATGGCCGACCCGACAGGACGGAATATGTACCGACTAGCGACACGAAATACGGTCGGCGCCCCGCCGCCAGCGCCACCGTCGGTGCGTACGGCTCCACCATGCAGTGAACGACGTCGACACCGCGCAGCGCTCGCAACAATGGGGGAAAGGTGCGCAGGAATACGCGCAGCGGGTGGCGGCGGCCGTGCTGGAACGACGGAATTTCACGGTGGTCCGAGTAGTCGCGAAGATCGGGCATCGTCGCCATGCTTCGGGGGCTGACCAGACGAATGTCCACCCCAGCTGCGATCAGTTCCCGCGCCAGTTCGCCGGCATAGCGTCCCCACCCACTGGTCGCATCGAGCGCGTCACTGACGAGGGCGAGCTTCATCTGCGGTCAACCCAAAGGCCCGTCGCTGCGAGCACAAGCAGCGCACCCAGGGCTGCCAGCGATACCGCCAAGCCCGCGGCAAAGCCCGGCGGCCTGTAGGTCATCAGCACCGTGTGGGCGCCGGCACTGTCGATCGGAACACCGCGCATAGTCGTATTGACGGTAAGCATCTCGGTCGGACGACCGTCGACGGTCGCTTCCCATCCCGGGAATATCGTCTCGTTGAGCACCAGCAGCCCCGGATCGGCCAATTCGACCCGCAGGGTGACGCGTTCCGGCGCGCGGTCCAGTACAGCCACGGCATCAGATCCGGCTGAGGCGGACGACCGGATGCCCGGGTCACGGTCAACCAGCGGCACGCGGGGATGGCGGGCGATGGCCTCCAGCAACTCTGACGTGTCGTCCTCGGCCTCCACGACGCGCCAGTCGCGCGCAATCCAGGCGCGGGGCGCCCACGCTTGGACTTCGTACACATACAGCGTCTGGTCAACAGCGGCCCAGGGGGGAAGCTCAAGTTCTTCGGCCTGAACCTGGCGCAAGGTGGGGGTGTCGATTGGAACGCCGGACGTTACGAATCGAACATTGGCCGCCGCCAGCGCCGGAGCCCGAAGCCGCAGCAACTCAGCGCGAGCCGCAGCGTCTAGCGAGGCGTCGGAAGCAAAGCCGGGCACGGTGGTGCGCTCGCTGCCGACGTAGGCCAGGTATTCGGCGGTGGCTCGGGGCATCAGGTTTTCATAACCGTCGATCGAAGCGCGCCCACCAGTCAGGGCGAGGTTGGGCGTAAGCGTCTCCTGGAGAAAGACGTACTCCAGCAGGTCGCGGCGGGTTCGGTCCAATTGCGTGCCGGCGGCGGTCGATAGCTCGAACTTCTGGGCCAGACCGCGATAGGAGAACACACGCCACTCGCCGTGGGAGTCTGACGGAATCACGCTGGCCGCCTGAGGTTCTCGCCCGTACCAGTCCTCGGGCACCGTGGGAATGGCGTGGCCGGGAGCCAGCAGCACGTCGAGCACCAGAACTCCCACGAGCGCCGCCTGCGCATGTGCCGGAGCCAGGCGTCCGCGCAGATACCGCCAAAAGACAATGGCCGTAAGCAGCGCCGCCAGCAGCATCCAGCGCGGCGCCCAGTACTCCAGGCTAAATGCGGCCGTCATGCGTTCATAGAGCTGGTCGAATGTGCGGTAGTACCGCTCGGCGGTCAGAAACCGGCCTTCCGAGCCGACGATGGCCCGATCGATGTAGTCGTAGCCATAGGGCACGATCAGAAAAGCAAAACCGGTCAGAACAATCGTCGCGGCGGCCGTACCGACGCCGATCAACCCCGCAAGCCAAACCCAGGCGCGTCCAACCCAACGCACCGCAAGGCTGGATCGCAATTCACCGGCACGAATTCGCTCGGTCCCCATGGCGGCTAGAAACGCCAGTCCAAATGACGCCGCGATTCCGAACCGTGCCGGCTGTCGGAAGAACTCGAAGAGGGGCAGCTTGTGCAGGAGCGGAAAGCCGAGACTGAATGACCCCATGGCGAGAATCCACATGAGCACGACCAGCCCCACCAGAAACTGAACCATCCGCTGCCGCCAGCCTGCCGAAATGGCCACCAACGCCAGCGCCGGCGTGGCAAGGCCCAGATACAGCAGCGCCTCGGCCCTCAGGCTGTCGTCGAGCACTTGTGGGATTTCGAACGACGGATACAGGTAGCCAAGGGCCAGGCTCCACGGCGGAATCGAGCCCTGGGACGCGGTGACGAAATCAAGCCCGCCGGCGCGAGCGGACAGGCCTGTGGTCGTCACCGTCGGCAGTAACCGGACCGCACCGATGGCGAGACCGGTACCGGTGGCGGCAACGATCCAGGCCAGGCCCGAGACGGCCCGCGCAATGCCCAAATCACTCCTGATCCACCAGAGTCGCGTACAGGCAAAGAGCAGCCATACAAAGCCCCAGAGCAGCGCAATCTGCGGATGGCCGGCCAGCGCCATCGCGGCGGCACTGATTGCTAGCAGCCCGCCGTAGCGGCGCTGTCCTCTGGCAATCAGTTCGATAGCCCCAACCCCGGCCGGCAGCGCGAAGAAGATGTCGACGTAGTTCAGAAACCGTGAGGTTGCAAAGATGAACGCGCCGTACGTGAAGAGAAAGGCGGCCACGTACGCACCGAGTCGAGTCAGCCCCCACACGCGCCCGAGCCAGTACGCCGCGCCAGCCGCCAGCGCCATACCGAGGGCCAGCTCAACGAAGTAGGCGCGCAGCGGTTCAAAGATCAGAAGCAGAAGCCACGTCAGCGGGTAGAACCAGCCGAACTCGGAAAATGCCACCGGGAATCCCGCCAACATGCCGTCGGCCCAAAGCGGGATCCGACCTTCACGCAGGCCTTCCGCCAACAGGGCGTAGCGGGGCTGGTAGCTAAGCAGCAGGTCGAGGTCGAGCCAAGGCCTCCCAGCAAAGAGGAGATCGCGGTAAAGCACCAGCAGGGGTGCCAGCAGGCCTACGGCCACGAGCAGTCGACGACGTGCGACGGAGGCGTGCTCGATCCCGTCCAGAAGACGGACCCACGCCCCGTCCAGCATTGTCAGGGTGACGGAGACGATTCCAGGAACTCGCTTATCGCTGCGGCACGCCGCGTCCATGTTCGGCTCTCCACCTCCAGCCGGGCAGCCGTAGCCAGGCGGTTGGCCAGCGCCTTGTCATTCAATAGGCGTGTCACGTCCTCCGCCAGCGCGTTCGGCTCGTCGGGTGCGACCAGCAAAGCGTTCCGCTCATGGTGCAGGACCTCGCGAAGTGAAGGTAAGTCACTGGCCACAATTGGACGTTCCGCGGCCATGTACTCGAAGAGCTTCAGGGGCGACGTGTGTTCGCGGGAGATGATCTGCCGTGCGCTAAAGGGAATCACGGCCACGTCCGCCGCCACCAGATACTGGCGAGCTTCCTCGGGCGGCAGGTGGCCGGTGACGTGAACGTTTGGGAGGTCGGCGGCGGTCGCCCTGATGCGATCGAGGTCTGGCGAGATTCCGCCGACGATGACCCACTGCACATCCGGTTCGGCCTGGCGTGCCGCCTCGACAAGCGTGTCGACGCCCTTCCACGGATACAGGTGCCCCAGATAGCAGACGAGGGGCGCGTCGCCCGGGATTCCAAGTTTGGATCGGGCGTCCCCCCGGTCCCGACTCGCAAATGCCCGAAGGTCCACAGCGTCGGGCGCCACTAACAGACGCTCCCGATCGAACCCGGCGTTGATATACCAGCGTTGCAGGCCCTCGGTGATGGCGATCACCGCGTCCATGCGACGCGCGGCCCACAGGTGCAAGGCGGCCGAGAGACGCGAGCGGGGAACGGTATGCACCTCAAAGCAGAAGCGGGCTGGTTGACCCAGCAGCAACCGCAAGACTGTTAACGGCAGCAGATCGCGGCTGTAGACCACATGCGGCTTCCACCGACGCACGACGGTGAGCGCGGCCAGGGCGAACGACCAGAGCTGTAGCAAGTGCGCGACCAGCCTTATCGGACCGTGATTGAGCACCGGCCAATCGATGGTGACGCGCTTGATGGCGTCGACGGTCGGTAGTCCGACCAGCGCAAATGCCCTGGGCACGCCGGCATATTTGAACGGGTCCCTCACCGAGCGCATGGCCTCCGTGTTCGCCCGTCGGGCATACGCGAGCAAGACGGTTGCGCCGCCAGCTGCAAAACCCGCGGCCATGTGCATGATCTGCAGCGGGTGGGCACGCTCGCTGGGGATACGCGCATTCGCAACCATCACGATGCGCGGCGACGCATCCACGCTTAGATCCGATATCTGACGCACACCGTGGCGCCGGCCTCCTGCGCGCCGAGCTCAATGACATTCCCCGCCCGACGCCAGGGGGCATCCGCCGCGACCTGAAGATCCTGCCCCGCGGCCGGCAGCCAATATCGAAGGTTAGGCACGCCTACGGACGTCTCGAGCTGGTCGCTAACGGCAATCTCGCCCACTGCAACCTCGTACGTTCGCCTGGTTCGCACGCCGGCGAGCGCGCTACCGTCCGCAAGTGCCACGCCAGACGCAACAGTCAAGGCGTCGTCCGTGGTCTCGGTCCGGCCCTCGAGCGCGTGGCTGGACAACCATTGGCGGCTTGCCCGCCACATCGGCGGACCAAACTGTCGCCAGAGCAATCCGAGCGCGTAGCGAAGGCGGCCAGCGCGCAGGTGGGACCGTGCGATGTGCACCACAAAGCGAGACTCTCTATAGGCCAACACCCGACGTGCGTCCGGCAGCTGCCTGCGCCTGGGCTCCGGTGCGACTTCCCAGGTTCCCTCGGGAACGGCCGGTTCCGGACAATAGCGCAGCCGGTTGCGCCAGCCGTCGCGGGCGCTGCCGGCATAGATCAAACCACCGCCGCCGACGCGGCCGCCGACCAGCCGGTCGGACGGGAGCTTTCTGGTTCGCACCAGCGCACAGATGCGTGGCGCTTCCAGCCGGGCCACGCCAGCGGCCACGGCCACCGACGGCGCGACGCGCCCGGCCGCTGGCGGGCTGCTCGGCAGGTCGTCGAGCTCGGCCGCAACGTGCGCCCGCGCCAGCCAGGCGAGGTCGGCAGTGTGCATGTATCGGCAGACAAACGCCGGCGCACCCTTCGTCGCGTCAATCAGCCCACCCTCACCCAGCGCCGCCGCACTTTGGGCGGCGACGCGACCGGCCAGTGGTAGCAGCGAGTCGCGCCCGTCGGCGGCCAGCACATATGCGCCATACGGCGCCGACCCGACCTCCGCATCCGCGTCCCAGAACCACCGCTTGCCCTCCAGACCCAGCGGCATCACACCATCGGGACGAAGCACGAATGCCAAAAAATCGGCGCCATCACGCAAGCGGTCCTCAAACGACGATTCTGCGTCAATGTGCTGCAGGGCGTAGCGAGCGAAGGCCACGCAGCGGCTGTGGTAGTAGACCGTCAGATCGGAAATCCCCACGCCTTCGCCAAGTAGGGCCGCATCGCGTACATAGGCAAACGAGCCGTCCGACCGCATCTCAGCCAGCGAACTCGCCACCGAATCCAGCACCGCCCGTGCCCATGCCGGCTCGTCCAACATTGCCGAGGCGGCCGCCAGACCCATCGCGCCCCAGAGCCGCTGGTTCACCACCGGCTTATCAATGACGTTCGTGAGCAGATAGGTGTCGCAGCAAAGGCGAATCGCCTGCTCGACCGAGTCGCGATCCGTCGCCGACAGCTCGTCTTCCGCGTGCCGCAGCAGCGTCGCCAGCGCGTCGACGCACTCACCGGCGTCGATGATGTTCGTCGAATTATTGCGTGGATCGTGAAGGCCCGGGAAGAACACCCACGCCCCGTCGGCGCCCGGGTCGGGCGCCAGGCGCGCCACGACCCGCCGCGCTGTCGCGACGGCTCTGGCCAGATAGCGCTCCTGGTTCGTATGTGCGTGCAGCGCACAGTTGATCACGATGCTGCGGGCCGTCTTGCCGGTGTGATCAACCCCGTGTTCCGGACATCGCGTGTAGCCGTGGCTGTCCCGCAAGCGCTCAAACGCCGTTGATGCCTCGGCGAGTACCCAGGCAGCGCGCGGGGTCAGGATGGACGATCGAACCGCTTCAACCATCGCGGCCCTACGTTCGCTCGCGGATCACGCGCGCGGGCATTCCACCCACGATCGCGTACGGCGGCACGTCATCGGACACTACGGCGCGAACGGCCACGACCGCTCCATCGCCGATTGTCACTCCCGGCAGCACCACAACGTCGCTGTAGAGCATGACATCGTTGCCGATGGTCACCGGCGCGGTTTCAATCGGCGCGTCCAGGGCCGGCGTATCGCGCCGATCGAGCAGATGCCGGTGGGTGTAGATGCTCGAACGGCGTCCAATGTGCGACCGCTCGCCCAGCTGGATCCCGCCCGTGCAGTCGAGGCGCGTTTCGGAGAGGACCTCCGTTCCCGCCCCGATTGTCAGCGATGCGTCCGGCGCGCGCCCGGGCTCCCAGCCGGCTCGCACATCACGTTTGATACGGACACCCGTGCCCATGATCAGCCGCAGGCCCGCCGGGTAATAGAAGCGTCCGTCTACCCGAACCCGTTGGCCACAGGTCACACCCGTCGCACGACGCAGCAAGGCGGCTCGGATCCTCCAGAGCGCCTGCTGGTACGGCGGCAGCACGTGCAGATCGGGCAATTGACCGACGAGACGTACGAGCTGACGCGACGGGTCCAGGTTCACAACGACGCTTCCGCTTCAGCGACCGACGGAAACTCCGGTCGCGCGCCCTTCCGCAGCGCGTTGCATACCCCGGCCAAGCGAACTGCCAGGCCCGGGGCGCCGTGCTCCTGCAGCACCGAAGCACGCAGCCGCTCGACGACAGCTTGCCGAGAGTCCACGGGCATACCCAGGAGTCGACTCAAACCCACCGCCAATTCGTCGCTGGAACTCCCGACCAGGAAGTCACCTGAGTGCTCTCCGAGCACACCGCGGTATGCGTTGTTGTTGGTGATCAGCGGCGTGGCACAGGCCAGCGCCTCCAGCCCCGTCTTGTCCAGCGCCGGTTGCGCGCGCCAGTTCACAAAGACATCCAGCGAACCATAGAACCCCGCCATCGCGTCACCCCGTACAGCGCCAACGAACTCAACGGCGTTACGCACGCCTAGCGTATCGGCGAGACTCTTCAGCTCGTCCACATAGGCCCGATCGGACGGATAAAAAGGCTCACCCGCGATGCGCAGCCTGGCCTCCGGACACGCGCCACGCCGCAGCGCGGCCAAGGCTTCTATGCCCGGCTCGAACCCCTTGAGCGGCGTAAGGCGACCCGCCATCCCGATCACCGGTCCGTTTTCCGGCTTGCGCTCGTCCGGTGGTTGAAAGCGTCCCGTATCGATCCCATGTCCCAGTACAAACGCTCGTTCGCTGGCGACCGGATAGCTGTCGAACGAAGCCGTGAGCGCAGCGTCGATCATCCGGTTGGCCCGGCGCAGCATCGGCGTCAGGCCGTGACTGGCGTACCACAGCGCCAGCGGCGTGTTGGCAATTCGGGTGAGCGGCGCAAGCGCCACGGCGTAGGCCGGGACCATGTGGGCCAGAACCGCGTTCGTTCGGCGGCCCAGAATCAGCCGTGTGCTGACAGCGCCGAACGCTATTGCCGCCGACCCGCGCGACCGTCCCTGTTCTCGGCCCAACCCGTACACGGATACGTTCGGCGGCAGATCGACTTCGCCAACCCGCGCGGCCACCACGTGCACCGCTTCAGTTTGCCGTGCCAATTCGGACGCCCAGGTATGCGCTACCGCGAGATTGGTGCTCGACCTGTCGAGTTCCTGGGTCACGAATAGCAGGCGGAGATCGTTTTCCGAGGGCCTGCTCATGCCGCCCCGTCCTCGGCCAGACGGCGATAGGCGGCGGCGTATGCGCCCAGCACGGCCGACTTTTCGAAGCGCTTTGTAGCCGCCCGTGCGGCACGGCCTACAGCAGACAGCCCGTCGGAATCACGGAGTGTGCCGCTCACAAGTTTGGCGCCGACGTCGGGACTCCATGGCAGCAACCAGCCGTTGGCACCGTGGTCGATAGTCTCCGGCATCACGCCGACCGGTGTAGCGAACACGGGCGTGCCGCACGCCATCGCTTCCAGGCACACCCGCGGGCCTCCTTCGCTGAGCGACGGAGCAATGAGCGCACGCATGCGACGGTAGAGATTGGCCAGGTCGGAGGGACTGTCGAGCCAGTCAATGAAAGTGACGCGGTCCAGGATGCCGGTACGTGTCAGCTTGCGGCGCAGCGGATTGTTTTCTGGCCCCTGACCGGCAACCACGAACCGCGCTTGGGAATCCTGCGACGCAAGGGCAGCGAATACGTGCGTCACGTAGCCGAGATTCTTGTTGGCCACCAGACGTCCAACGAAGCCGAGGGCGAATTCCCGCACCACCTCGCCCGGGGCAAATACCTTCCGATCGATATACGCGGACGGCAGAATCAGCATCCGTTCGCGCGGCACGCCCCAAGCTGAAAGCAAGTCGGGCACTTCTCTCCGATTGACCACACGTATGGCAGCCGCGCGACGAGCGACGCTTGTCAGATAGGCACGGTAGATAAACTTCGCCAGCGGCTCCCACCACTGCGCGCGCTTTGGGTGACCCGGCACGTGGTGGATCTCGCTCACAAAAGGCGTATTGCAACGACGGGACAGCCACGCGGCCGCCCGACCGTTGGCGAAGATGCCGTAGTCGTGCGTGACGATCAGGCCATGACCATGGCGCTGCAGCAGGTCGGCACCGCGGCGTCGCATCCAGGCCGACTGCCGCAGCCGCGAAACCGGTGCCGGCTCCACGTGCACTCCCGGATACGGCTCTACCCTCTGCGCGCCCTCTGCCCGTGGCGCCAGCACATCAATATGATCGAACTCGGCCGCCAGACCTCCCAGCGTCGTGTGAAACGGCCCACGGCGACCCGTGGTGACATCTCTGTCGCCGCTGAGCATCAGCAGCCTTGCGCTCATGAAGCGGCGCGAGGCGCGGAACCGGTGACCTCGGAGAGGATCTCCATCGTTTCGTCGACGAGCCGGTCCCACGCAAAGTGATCGAGACCCTCCGATCCGGCCCCCGTCAGACGCTCGGACAGCTCGCGGTCGGTCAGCAAGCGGTTGACAGCATTCACGAATGCGCAGTGGTCGCCGAGCGGCGTCAGCAGCGCGTTTTGCTCGTTCGTCAAGATTTCGCGGTTTCCGCCGATATCCGTCGTGACAATCGGCGTGCCAACGACGCGCGCTTCCACCAGTGTGTGCGAGAGACCTTCGTACGACGTGTTCAGCACAAACACGTCAGCGGCGCGCAGATACAGCCCAACGTCACGATGCGCCACCCGGCCCACGAAGCGCACGCGGTCAGCCAGGCCCAGTTCCGCGGCGAATCGTTCCAGGGCCGGTTGCTCCGGCCCGTCGCCAACGATGGCCAGCACGGCGTCATTCGCAAAGTCCGGCACCATGCGGAGCAGGTCATCAACTCGTTTCCAGCCATAGAGCCGCGACACCGTGCAGACCAGCGGCCCCTTAAAGCCAAGCTGCCGTTTCGCCTCTTCGCGCGATTCCTCGATCTCTGGGATTTCGGTCAGCGCGTTGTGAACCACGCGAATCTTGGTTGACTTGCTCCCCCAGCCGCGCACAAACCGGCCAACATATCCGCTGGGGACAATCACAACCGTCGCCAGCGCGGTGTAAAGCCGTTGGATCAATTGAAATGCCCGGACCAGGCGGCCTTGGCGCGTCCGCTGAAACTCCTCGATCCCCAGCGACGTCATGCCCCGCCGGTGCGCGGATTCCCAGGCCCAGTCGCCCACGATCTTGAGCACTCGAGGCCGACCCGCCAGCAGTGCGGCCAGCGTTGACGGCGCCTCGATTCCGTTGATGTACACCACGTCCGACTTCAGCGCCGCCCGCCATGTGTGCCACCAGACCAGGGCATAGCGCAGTGGCACCGGCGTGTTCCAGGAGACGCGAACAATCGGAAAGGGCGGATTCACCAGTCCCTCCGGATCGTCCGGACAGACCACGGCTCGCACCGAGTGGCCGCGGTTGTGCAGCGTTAGCGCCAGGTTGTAGATGTGCGTTGCCGGTCCGCCCACCGTCGGCGGGAAGATGTTCGAGACAAAGGTGATGCGCATTGCTCGGACGCTAGCACCGGGCCATGGGCGCGACAACGCCGTAAGCGGCGCATGCGTGAGGGCGGAGCGCCGCGTCCCGCCAGTCGATCAGTTGCCTGGCGACTCGGTCCCGTTGGTTTCGTGCGAACCGTTGGTTCCGACCTGAAGTACGGGCAGCGGATCCCCGGTCAGCACACCGCGAGCACCGCTAAAGAGGTTCCAGGAAGAACCGCCCTCTTGCCAGATCGCATCGCAACCACGGCAGAGCTTGTAGTCGTCCAGCTTGCCACTGACGTGCGCCTCGCGAATCTTCCGATACGCCGGGTTGTTCCAGATATCCAGCAGTGACTCATTGGCCAGGTCACCCATAATCTGATCCTCGCCGAAGTCCGCGCAGCAGGACGGAACCTTGCCGTCCCAGTAGATCGCCATGGACTTCCAGAGCCAGTTGCACGGGTAGTAGTTGGGGCCGTGTGGACGCGCGGTGTAGAAGTCCGACGAATCCATCTGTCCGGCCCAGCCATGCGCCCAAAACGTGTCCCACTCGTCCACCGGCAATCCGTCAAATCGTTGCCGGAAGTGCTCCGGAATTTCTGGGGCGGCACCCTTGGGGAAGCTGGAGTCCCACAACTGAATCACCTGCATCACGAAGTACGGCTTCGGACCGGAACGCCGCTTTCTCGACTCGAGAAGACGTAATACGCGTTCGAGCGTGCGGTCGAAATGGGCGCCCTTCCGCATGACTTCGTACTGTTCCGGTTCTCCGGAGTCAAAGCTGATCGTCAGCTTGCTCGGCGCGGCGTCCAGCAACTGCTCGATCTTCTCGTCCCGTAGCAGGGTCGCGTTGGTGTTGATGTGGGCCGCGATTCCGGCGCGTTCGCAGACTTCGATCATCTCGTAGATGTCTTTGTGCATCAGCGATTCGCCGCGGAAGAACAGATTGGCTTCTCGCACCGACGGCTGCGCCTCTTCGATGATCTTGCGGAACAGGCCCATGTCCATGAACGGCTTTTGCTTCTTGAGTTCGTCGGCGAGCACGCTCTGCGGACACATGGGACAGCGCAGGTTGCAGGCGCTGGTCGGTTCGATATGGAGCTTGAGCGGCCCGTACGGCAACTCCGTCGTGCCGCGCATCCAGTGATACGCGAAACGACCAAGCGACGGTCGGAGGATCGCGCGGTGCCGCCGGTACTTGACCAGCAGGTCTTTCGCCTGGCTGATCGAATTCACGAGCTAACGGCTTCCTCGTGCCTCGGGGGGATCGCGTCTTCCCACAGCATGTTGGGAATCCCGTTCTCGACCCTGTATCGATAGCCGCAGACTGTACAGACGAGAAAGTCGCCCTTGATGCACAAGACGCCGTCATCACGCGGATGATCGTCGTTCACGCAGCGCAGGATCGACAGAAAGTCGTCTGGAATGAGCGGCGGCGCGGACGTCGCGTCCGAATCAGCCATTAGTGTCGCCAGCTCCCTTCAGCTTGAAGCTAGAGCATGAAATGTAGCGTGTCAAAGCTAATCAACAGGGCGGCAAACGCGCCAATCGCCACAAAACGAAGTGACCGCACACGGCACTCTGATGGCCAGATGCGGCCGGTCAGGCCAACCCAGGCCCCGAGCGTGGCGAACTGAAGCACCAATAGCAGGACACTCACCCAAACAATGAACACGGGGTAAGCAAGGAAACCCTCGACCAAGCTCAAGGACCAAAAGTCCAGCCCAAGCCCGTTCTCAGGACGTGGTGGAATGGCCTCGATGCCGAATCGGGACCAAGGAGTTCGACTCAGGGCGTCGGCCAGCCAGTCGGTGCGGTCAGGCGCCAGTAGATTCGTGGCGTCCGCGCGCAGCAGCCAGGCATGCGCCAGCAAGGGCGAGAACTGGTAGGCATAGAGGACCGCCGCGTAATCGCCTTCGGGCTGAATGGACGACCAGGGCTGATAGTCGGCGCCGCCGTAGATTGCGCCCTTGAGGGGGATCGCGTCGGCGACTTGTTGCTGAAAGAGATCCAGGTAGCCCGCGAAGTCCTTGGACACGCCCATGAACTGCACGCCGGCGCTGATCAGCACGACGCCGGCCAACGCCGCGCCCGGTAGCCAGGTCCGCGCCCGCTCCGTCACCCGCTCGAAAAGCGGCGCACCCACGATCACCAGTAGCGGCAACGCTGGGACCAGGTAGCGCGGTCCCCAGGCGTTTCCGCCATACCAGACCTGTTTGCGGCTGTAGAGCAGTGCATACGCAACGGGGATGGCCAGGAATATGAGCGAGCGCCAGCCATGTCTGTGCACAAACCACGGCAGCGCGGGCAGCGTGACGAGAAGAATGGGGTTGTACCAGAGCACGCCCTTGCCCCAACTCGTGATCAATCCGCCAAGCCCCAGGCCAAACGGCAACTCCAGCCAGCCGCGCTGCAGGCCACCGATCAGTTCATGCACGTACAGCAGACGAAAGTCGAACAGCGTGGCCGCGGCCACCAGTGCCGGGAGCAGCACGATCAGAAACGGGGCCAGGAACAGCAGGACCGGCCGCACCGATTGCCGCAAGGTCTTGCGCCAGGAGTCGCCCGAATGCGCGCCCACGACCAATCCAGTCATGAGGATTGGCACGGTAATGACGCTGACGTACTTGGTGAGCACCGCCGCGAACGCCGCCAGGCCGGCCAGTGCAACAAAACGCAGCCGCCCCGTTGAACCGTATACGAGGGAAAGCCACACCGCCGCCAGAAGAAACGTGGTCACCAACGGTTCGGAGAAATCGAACTTTGCATACGGCCAGGCCATCGTGCCGACGGCATAGATCAGCGCGCTGACGATGGCCACCCGCTCGCCGTATTGCAGCCGCCGCAGGATTCGATAGACCAGCACAACACCAACAGCTGTAGCCAGCGCGTTGGCTGCCGCTACCCAGATGCGGCGGAAGAACTCGCGATTCTGGCGCTCGGACCAGACTCGCCCGACCCCAGGTCCATCAAGCCACGCCCCGTCGGATGTCCGCAGCGCCAGACCGTCCACGTAGAAATTTCCGGTCGGCTGCAGGTAAGTGACTCGCGCCGATAGGAGCTCGCGCGGCGGATCGAATCGCCACGTCGATCCGTAGTAATGCGCGCGTGCATTACCGATCTGGCGAGCGACCGGTGGGGGTTGCTCATGCTGAATCCTTGCCCGCACATCGCCCCGGTCGTAGGCCCATTCCGCAGTCTCGATTCCGACGCGAATCGGGTGATCGCTCGTGGCTCCGGCGGCATCGGTGAGATGAAGCCGCGCGATTTCGGTCCCCTGGGAAAACCCGGCGCTAAGCCCGCTGTGAGACAGGAGGGCGAGCCTGTCGTAGCTGCCGGGTTCGATTCCAAGTTCAATTTCGTCGGTCACCTGGGGCCCCGGCGATCCTCCCAGCGGCGGGAAATTCACGAGCAACACGTCGTGCTCGCCCAGCGGAATCCGGTCCCGTTGCGGAGCAGCCTCAGCCAAGGGCTCCGCGAAGGCAACGATTGGCATAAACGCCGTGGGCAGGCCCACGCCCCATCGGGAGAAGTTTCGGTTTTGGTCGCGCAGATAGGCGTGGCCGCGATCGACCATGACGCTCTTCGCCATCTCAAACGCAAACGTGCCGTCGGCGCTGTAGCCGCCGCCGTTCCGGGCAGCTCCCATGCTCAGCGCGTACAGCGTGAAGGCGAAGAGAAACAGCAATAAAGCAGGCCGCGCATGCGCCCAGCGCAGCAGGCGTTGCGTGCGCGTCACGCGACAGCCCGCCTAGGGTGACGGCGCGTCATCGACGAGCTCGGTCACGAGCGCGTTCAGCCGCTCACGGAATGCCGACGTATTGAAGCGCTCGCTCGACTCGCGAGCGTGCCTCGCCATCCCCGCCCGCAGACTGAGGTCTTGCACCAGACGCCAGGTCCGCTCGCGCAATTCGGCGGTCGAGGACCAGAGAAAGCCGTCGTGGCCATCGTGAACCAGTTCGGGTGGCCCGCCCTGGTCCAGCACCACCGGCACGGCTTCATTGGCCATGGCTTCGACCACGGAAATGCCAAAGTGCTCGAACTTGACCGGATTGCGCTCCACATGCTCACCGTACCCGGCCGCATGCCAATAGATCTGTGCTTCGCCATAGAAGCGCTGCAAATCCGCAAATGGCGCGTCGATGGCGAATTCGATCGGGTGGCCGGCCGCTCGCCGGCGCAACTCGTCCGTGTAGGCAAGGTCGACGTCTCGCCGACTTTGATGGCCGGCCAAACGCAGCGTCCAGCCCTGCAGACCATCGCGGCACATGCGGATGAATTGGTCGATCATCACCCCGTGCTTTTTCTCATGCGTGCCTCGAAAGAATCGGCCGACGCTCAGAATCGTTCGCGTCTTGGCCCGCGGCATTGCCCAACTGGTGTCAACCGGCGGGTAGAGAAGCGGCCCGCTGAACCCCCAGTACACCTCCATCCACGCGCGGCTGTATTCCGAGATCGGACAGATCATGTCGTAGGTTTCCAAGTGGTCCAACGCGTAGAACGCCGGCAGCCCTTCCAGACGCAGCCCAAGCTCGCGAAACATCCGGCGGAAGAGCAATTCGTAGAGGAAGTGGCGTGGGTGACGAACCCGCACGTCCGTGACGGCTAGCCCGACTTCGCGGTTATCGGCCTCGGCAATCCGATCGGTGGGGTTGAACGTTGGAGACTCCAGCGTCAATTCAACCAGACCATCCCGCACGAACCGCCGGTCTACCTCAATCCTCCACGCCTCAAAGGCTCCCGGGCGCGGTGCAAAGCAGCGTTCGGCAATCACCGTGCCGTCCGCTAGGCAGCGCACAGGCAGGTCAGCGCCAGGCTGAAAGTTGCCGGCCATGATTTCAATGGGGACGGGCTTTCGACCGCCCGGCACGCGCATCTTGATGCACGCGCGGTCGGTCGCGTATCGAAACCAGCCGCGACCAAGCTCCTGCACGTCGTAGAAGCCGTCGCTCCATTCCGGCAGTAGCAGTTCCCGTGTCAGCAAGCGACCGATGGCCTGACGTAGTCGTGCCGGCCAGCTGCGATCGATCGGCGATGGAAAGAGCACCAGCATCAGGCCGTGCGGCGCCGCCGACGGCTGATTCGTCATGAACGAGGCGTTCACGAACAGGTCGTACTCACGCGTGACTTCGGCAAACCTGTTCGGAGGCAAGGCCGGAATTACGCGGATACCGATTCCGTCGAGGTCAATGTGGAGAGCTTCGGCGAGCTCGTCGCGCCCGATGGGGCGGTGGGTGATGAGCTCGGTATCGAACCGCTCGGCCAGAACGCGGGCGGCCATCACGGCGTGCCGCTCGCCGCCGCCTTTCTGATGCAGCCAACGGTTATAAACCGCGGCCTTCACGACATCTCAATGAACGGGCGGAGCTCCCGACCGTCCAGCGGGGCCAGGCGAGCCTCAAGACGCCGACACCGCCACGTTTGCGGCCAGGCAGTCGCGGCGCTTGTGAGCGCCGACAAGCGCGCGACAACCAAACGTGCCGCCTCCGCGTCGCGCACACCGAACGCGCGGCGAGCGTCGCCTGACGCGAATTTCACAGCGGCGGCCGCGTGCTGGACCATCCAGGTCCACGGTGCGTTCTTGCCGAGCATTCGGAGCTTTCCGAATTCGACATTGCGCACAAACGCTGGCGACCATTCGCGGCTCAGAGCGGCATGTTCGTGGCGCACTACCGAGTTGGGTTCGTACCAAAAGCGCCAGCCACGTCTACGGGCGCGCCAAGCGAGGTCAGCATCCTCGTAATACATGAAGATACCGTCGTCTAGATAGTCGAGCGCATCCAGCATTGCGCGACGGTACAGAACTGCAGCCCCTTTAGGCGCAAAAATCTCACGGGGCTGGCCATAGACGGGCGCGTCCCAAGCCGACCATGGCACACCGGCCAGCAGCTGCGTCCCCCGGTCGCGCATTGAGCCATCACCGAGCGGGACGATGCCCGCGCACTCGATAGCCGGCCGCGCCAAGCCCACCACCAATTCGGCCTTAAGGTCGAGTTGAACCGTCGTGCGATCGCTACCGACCTGCACCTCGCCCAGCAAGTGATCGCCTGCGTGGACGGTGATGGGCACGGGTGCCCGTCCGTCGCCAGCCGCCAAGTCGAGGCGCAGCGCTGTCGAGACCTCATCGACGGGCACCGCAAAGTCTGTGCAACCCTCGGTCCAGCGAAACGCATGGCCAAACTCGTTCAATTCCACGCCATGAGCGCCACCGGTCACCTCGGCCAAGCCGGCCCTCGTCTCGGCGCCAAAGAGTTGGACACCCAGCCGTCGCCGGTCAGGCGGCGGCGGTTCAAATGTGGGAGCGGTCAACCTAAAGGGAACTCGATCACGATGATGCAGCAACTTGGCCCCTGCGCCACCGGCGAGCGGGTCGTCGTTGAGGCGCGTGACAAGGGGTTCCAGCCATTCCGGCTCGACCTCGGTGTCTGGGTTTAACAGCCCCAGGTAGGGCTCATCGGCCGGACGCAACGCCCGGTTGTTGCCGCGAGAGAAGCCCAGATTGGCTCCATTTTCGATCAGCTCCACTTCCGGATACGACTGCTCGATTCGCGCCGGCGAGCCATCGCTCGACGCGTTATCGACTACCGTCACTCGGAGATCCGAATAGCGCGTGGCCAGCAGTCGCTCAAGGCATCGCTCGATCCGCCCGGCGCCGTTGTAGTTCAGCACAACAACCCGGACGGGTGGATGGTCGCTGGTCATTCCACCCGAATTGAGCGCACGGCAATGCCCAACGGGCGGGTGTCCGAATCCAGCCCCACGTCGGCCGGCACCAGCGCGCCGTCAACCTCGATCACCAACTCGTGAGTCGTTGGCGCCGTGACCGAGTCTAGCGGAATCACGATGTCCTCGAAGTCCATGCCGTGGAGCCTGAAGGTGGCGATATGGCGCCCATCCACGCTCACGCGGCCCTGGGCTTGGGCACGACCATGCAGTGGCCGGCAGGCCGACAGAATCAAGGTGCCGTGGCCAACGTCCTGGCGGAGGTATGCGACACAACGCTCGCTGGTCCAGCGGACGCGCGGCGGCCAGTTTTCCGCCGGGAACCAGCCTTCACCTAGCCACTCGGCGTCGGGCGCGCCCATCGTCAATTTCTCCGGAGGCGACGCCCAGAACGGTCCGGCCGGTTCCGAGAGCATGTCCGGCTGAGCGATCGGTGCCGACGAGGACCGAAGCTCATCCGTGGACGGCGCAACGGCTACCCTCCACTGCGAAGGCATCACGGCCACGCCGCGCTGGGAGCCCGCGGCCTTGCCCATGAAGAGCGTGATTGCATCTGGCCACAGGTGGTACGGGTGCAAACGATCGTCGGCGGGCCAAGCGCCCAGTGATAGCTGGTAGCTCCCCGGCCCCAGCGGCAGCGGCCCGAGCGAGCATTCGACGCGAGTGCGCCCTGGCTGCACGCCAATGGGTCCCCGAGTTTCGACAGTGGAGGTCTCGTGCATCAGAAGGCCGTCGCTGCGTCGCACCGCGCAGCCCACGACAACGTCGTCCAGATATGCCTCTGACTCGACCTCTATCTGCAGGCGCGCAACGCCGCCCGGCAGATAGGCGTAACTCTCCATTCCAGTGACACCGTCCGTCGCCACGACTGCCTGGATGCGTAACCTGTCGCCGCCGAGGTTGGTCGTCGACCCGCGGCCCCCGGTCGACACGGTGCCTGCCGCGCCCTGCATGTGCTGCAGGTACTGTTGAATGACATCACGCGGATCGCCCAGAGCCCGAATCTGACCCCGGTCAATCCACAGCACCCGGTCGCAAAATCGCCGCACCTGAATCGGATCGTGCGACACGAAAACTAGTGTGCGACCGCGGGCCTTGATCTCGGACAGCGCCTCATAGCATTTGGCCGTAAACCGCGCGTCGCCGACCGCGAGCACCTCATCGATCAGCAGAATGTCCGGGTCGACGTTAATCGCAATGGAAAAACCAAGCCGCATGAACATGCCCGACGAGTAGTGGCGAACCGGCGTGTCGATGAAACGCTCAAGCTCGGCAAAGGCCACGATGCGGTCGTAGAGCTGGCGCATTTCGTTGCGCTCGATGCCCAGGAACGAGCCATTCAGAAAAATATTCTCCCGGCCTGTCAGATCTGGATGCATGCCAGCGCCGAGTTCGAGCAGACCGAATACCTTGCCGCGCGTAACGACCTCGCCGGCTGTCGGCTCGATCGTGCGTGCCAGCAGCTTGAGAATCGTGGTCTTGCCCGATCCGTTGGGACCGATGATGCCCAGCGTTTCGCCCGCGGCCACGTCCAGATCGACGCCGTCGAGCGCCCAAAACTCCTCGTGCTCTATGCGCCCGCGACCGAGCAGTGCCAGCGCCATGCCCTGCCAGGTGCGCGCCGCCTCATGGCGGATCCTGAAGCGTTTGCGGACCCCGTGCAGCTCGATGGCGGCAGGCATCTAGGCTTGATTCCCCCTGTGCCGACCTAGACTAGCTAGGCGCCGCGTCCGCTCGGCTCGCGGCCTCAGGATGCTCGAGAGGTACGCGCGATGACGTTGAGTTTCGAAACGCGACAGGTCGAATCCCAGCCCTTCGTAGGAATCCGTGCCTCGAGCACCATGGACAAGCTGACGGAGCTTTTGGGCACGTTGTTTGGAGAGGTTTACGGGTACATCCAGCAAAGCGGGCAGCAGCCCGCGGGAATGCCTTTCTCTCGCTACCACTCGATGGACGGAGCCACAGTCGACCTTGAGTGCGGGATGCCCGTGATGTCGCCCATGGATGGGAAGGGGCGCATCCAGGCCGGCGAGTTGCCCGCCGGAACGGTAGCAACGGTTACGCACATGGGTCCGTACGACGATCTCCCGCAGACGTGGTCCGCGCTGACGGAGTGGATGGGCTCGCAAGGCCTCGAACCTGCGGATGCGCCGTGGGAGGTGTACGTCACGGATCCCGGGGCCGAGCCCGACCAATCGAAGTGGCAGACCGACATTTTCTTTCCCGTGCGCTGATACGCCCCGGACCCGGAGCGTCCGGTTCCGGCATGCCCAGACGTTCGAGTGCCGCAATTGCATCGTGGGATCGCGTGTCCTGAACGTCACGACTGGCACTCCCTGGCCGGAATTCGTCACTCGGGTCAGAGTTCTTCGGCAAAGCGGCTCGCCAGCCGCCGGAACATCCACCACCCAACGCTCAATAGCGCAAAGGCAGTCACGACCGTCACAAGCGTGTGCCGAATCGGCGGGAATCCCCACATGAACGCATAGCGATAGTCCGTCACCAGCGTAGCCATGGGATTGAGCATGAACACCCAGCGGTGTATGTCCAGACCGAGGACCGTCTGATTCGGGACGATGGACATGGCGTAGAAGATTGGGGTCAGGAAGAACCAGGCCAGCAACCCCACCTCAACAATGTGCTCGGTGTCGCGGAAGAAGACATTCACCGTTGCGAGCACGAGTCCCAGCCCCAGAACGAATATCAGGTGCAGCAGCATGACCAGGGGCACGGCCAGCATGGTCCTGGTGACTCCAACGCCGAATGGCAACGCGACCAGCCAAAAAACCACGTACGCCAGCACGAAGTTGATGAAGCTGGCCAGCACGGCGCTCAGCGGCAGGAGTTCGCGCGGAAAGTAGACCTTCTTGATCAGTAAGGCATTGGACGTGACGCTCCGCATCGCAGTCGTCAGCGCGTGCTGAGTGAACAGCCAGGGAACCAGTGCGCTCAGCAGGAAGAACGGATATCGCTCGATCGGATCCGACTTCGCCAGGACCTGGAAGACGAGCGTAAAGACCCCCATCATCAACAGCGGATTGAGCAAGGCCCAGGCGAATCCAAGCACCGACCCGCGATACCGAACCTTCAAGTCGCGCACCACCAGGTTTCGCAGCAGGTCGGCGTACTCGTGAAGTTCGCGCGCGGCGGCTAGAACCTGTCGGGCCGGGGCGAGTCGCCCCTTTGCAGCAATGGCGGCCATAAAGAAGCCCCCTCGACACAGGGGCCAACGATTCTAACGCAGTTCGCGGTCCATCCGGCCGGATTCGGCACCGTGCTACCCTACGGAGTCCGACAGGCGTGGGGGCCTGCGCAGCGCATGGAAATCACGTGGATCGGGGGCAGTTGCTTTCGATTCCGCGGACGCGACGGCGCGCTCGTCACTGACCCGCAGACCTCCGGCCGCAGTCGCCGTTCCACATTTCCGAAGGCTGATCTGGTCGCCATCACAAACCCTGACGTCCCCCCTGGAGCCGAGCGCCTCGTCCTCCCGAACCACCAGAGCCGCGAGCCATACCTAGCCGCCGGACCCGGCGAATACGACGTGTCGGGCGTCTACCTGAACGGAATCGCGGGTCCCCGCGCGCCCAGCGGCCGTCTGGGCCACACCGTCTATGCCCTTGACATTGACCGCGTCACCGTCTCTCTGATCCCCAGCCTTGCGGGCGAACTGACCAACGAGATGCTTGAGGAACTCGGTACGGCCCAGGTCTTGATCGTCAATGCCGACGACGGAGTGGAGCGCGTCGTAAACCTGGTGAACCGAATTGAACCCAACATCGTGGTTCCTTTCGGCCAGTCGCCCAACGGTCGAAACTCTTGGCTCGACGCCGCCAAAGCGCTCAGTGAATCCGATCCCACGCCCGAAACGTCCGTCAATGTCTCACTGTCGAACCTCCCCGAGCCTGTCGTGACTCGTGTGCTGGCCCAGCGTGCCGCCCAGTGACGCGCATCCACGCCCCATGACTGGCGCTACGGTGCGCAAATACATATTCGTCACCGGCGGCGTGCTCAGCGGCGTTGGCAAGGGCGTCAGCGTCGCCAGCATCGGTCGCCTGCTCAAGAGCCGCTCGCTCAAGGTCTCCGTGATGAAGTTGGACCCGTATATCAACGTGGATCCCGGCACGATGAGCCCCCTGCAGCACGGCGAAGTCTTCGTAACAGTGGACGGCGCCGAGACCGACCTGGACCTCGGCCACTATGAGCGGTTCATTGATGAGAATCTTCGCGCGGTTAGCAACCTCACAACCGGCGGCGTCTACGACCGTGTGATCAGCCGCGAGCGGCGCGGCGACTTTCTCGGTGGAACCATCCAGGTCATTCCCCACGTCACCGACGAAATCAAGGCGCGCATTCACGACGTGGGCAAGACCCACGATGCCGACGTCGTGATCGTGGAAGTCGGCGGAACCGTCGGCGACATCGAGAACATCCCCTTCGTCGAGGCGCTCCGCCAGATGCGCCGTGAGGTCGGCAGCGAAAACGTGCTCTACGTGCACGTGACCCTTGTGCCCCGCATCGGCGCCACCGGCGAACTCAAGACCAAACCCACCCAACACAGCGTGACGCAATTGCGCGGCCTGGGCATTCACCCCGACGTGGTGATTTGCCGCTCCGACGCTCCGCTCAACCTCGAACTTCGCGAAAAAATTGCCCTGTTCGCCGATATCGACGCGCGCGCGGTGATATCAAACGTCGACGTGGATACCATCTACGAGGTACCGCTGGCCCTTGAGGCCGCCGGTCTTGGAACCATCATCGCCGAGCGTCTGCAACTGACCGATGTCCAGCCGGACCTCGACGAATGGCGCGGTATTGTCGCGGCCCGGCGCCCCCCCCGCACACCGCCAGAAGAGGCCCACCTCGGCAACTGCGGCTCGGGCTCATGTAAACATCTTAACCAAGCCCCGCACATC
>VXPS01000424.1 GCA_009839425.1 Chloroflexota bacterium | reverse complement strand
CCCTGGCCAGGAGCAGGACCACCGTCATGGCCGCAGGCCCGCCACTACATCAATCGGAACCATTCCCAAAGTGTGACGCGGGCCGGGCGTATTCTTTTTCGCTTCCGCAGTTAGGCTACCCTGAAGTTGCCGATGCCATCACTGACCACCAAAGCCTACGACTGCCTGGATTGCAGCCGGCGCTACGAAGTTCCGCTGCGGTTCTTTGAGACCGCGCGGGGTCCCACTGACCATGGCTGCCCAGGTTGTGGGAGTCGCAACCGCCGGAGGCGCCGCAGCGTGTTCACCTATTTGCGCGACGCCTACCTGACCTACAGCACGACCTGAGCGGTGACCGGAAGCGCCGGCGTGTCTGGTGCCACTATGGGCGGGATTCTGGATTTCAGCGACGACGATTAGGTCGCGCGAGCAGCCAAGGCGCGCCCCTACAATCGACCATCCCAACGCACGGCGACCCGCATGATGCAAAGCCTGTCTCCACCGACGCAGCGATTGGTCTGGGCGTTGATGGTGGCCGTGGGCGTGTTCTTGCTGTTTCTGCTGTTCGAGCGGATGCTTGGGCGATTCGGCCTGGATTTCATCGTGTATTTCGAGCCATCGGATCTCCAGGAGGATCGCCGGCTTCCGCTCGATGGACGCGAGAGCACTGAGTACGCGATTCGTACCGTCGGTACGTTTCACGAAGCCGCGTCGCGCCAGCCGACCACGCTCATGGTTCATGGCGACGCACGGACTGAAGTTGACTTCAATGTCGTGCGCTCGGAGTTCGAGCGCGGAACGGTTGTGATCGTGGTCAACATGACACCCGAGGAACTTGCGCCGCTAATCGATCCCGGCATCGCGGATGTTGCAACGGTCATCGAACCCCTACGCGCCCCGTTCTACACACTGATCGCCAAGAACGAGGAGCAGTGTCCAGCAGGGCTGCAGCCCGGCTGCGGCGCCTTTGCCGCGGAAGCGCGCAGCTTCACCGACTTCGGAGATCTGGCCAGCCACGCCCGAGACGCTTTGAACGTCCGTCTGCGCGCCTTGCTTACGCCCACGGCCGAGCCTGTGCCGGCGCGCTGAAAGAGCTTGGGTCGTCTTGATGTCGACGTAGCGATTCTCCGGAGTCCTCAAGGCGACCCTGAGGCCACGCTTGACCCAGGTGCTTACGGCTACCGGCGGACCGTCTGAAGGCGCGGGAAAGTGGGGCGCACTCGCTAGATGACCGGAACGGCGAATGAAACCTGTGGATCGAGTGAGCGCGGTCGCCGTTCCGCCAACCGGTACGTTCCAGCGCATTAGCGTTAGCGAAACGTACATCCGCAGAATCCCTACCGATGGCAGCGCGGTCTGGCGGGGCTCCAAAGAATTGGGGGAATCGACACCGCCGGCGTGACGCCCAGACGACAGATGTTTGTGTCCACGCCGAGTTGATTGCCGTGAGGATCGGGAAACGCGCGCTCATTCACCAACACCGAAAGCGATGGCAGCTCGCACGTGCGGAGATCAAGTGAGCGCAAGATCAGATCACGCGGATTGTTCGTGGTTCAGCCGAGGTCGTGGCAGATGAGCAGTGCTGGCCACGAACCGGTTGCGGCGGGCACTAGAATTAGAGAGGGAGAGGTGTGCCGGCGGACGGCCACATCGGGTGTCCAGGGAGCGTCAGCCGTTATGCCGGAGATTGAGTCGACGCCGGAACTGATCGAGGGCATTTACGCCGCCATGCGGGAGCGGCTTATGGTGGCGCGGGGGCGCTTAGGGCGGCCGCTGACGTTGACGGAGAAGGTGCTGTACGGGCATCTGGACGATCCGGCGGGGCAGGAGCTGGTGGCGGGCGAGAGCTACCTGCAACTGCGGCCGGACCGGGTGGCGATGCAGGACGCGACGGCGCAGATGGCGCTGTTGCAGTTCATGCTGGCGGAGCGGGACAGCGCGGCGGTGCCCTCGACGGTGCACTGCGATCATCTGATCCGGGCCTACAGCGGGGCCGACCCGGACCTGCAAGAGGCGCTGCTGGAAAACAACGAGGTGTACGCGTTCCTGAAGAGCGTGTCGGCCAAATACGGGATCGGGTTCTGGGCGCCGGGGTCGGGAATCATCCACCAGGTGGTGCTGGAGAACTATGCGTTTCCGGGCGGGCTGATGATCGGCACGGACTCGCACACACCGAACGCGGGCGGGCTGGGGATGCTGGCCTGCGGCGTGGGCGGGGCGGACGCGGTGGACGTGATGGTGGACTTCCCGTGGGAGGTGCTGCACCCGCAGGGCATCGGCGTGCACCTGACCGGGGAACTCTCGGGCTGGACAGCGCCGAAGGACGTAATCCTGAAGGTGGCGGGGCTGCTGACGACGAGCGGCGGGACGAACCGGATCGTGGAGTACTTCGGCGAGGGCGCGACGTCGCTGGCCTGCACGGGCAAGGCGACGATTACGAACATGGGCGCGGAACTGGGCGCCACGACCTCGGTGTTCGCCTATGACGAGCGGATGGCGGCGTACCTGCGGGCGACGGAGCGCGAGGGCCTCGCCGAACTGGCGGAGGCCAACCGGGATCTGCTGACGGCGGACGCGGAGGTGCTGGCCGAGCCGGACCGCTACTTCGAGCAGGTGATCGAGATCGATTTGTCCAAGTTGGAGCCGCACGTGGTCGGGCCGCACCGGCCGGACCTGGCGCGGCCGATTTCGGAGCTGGCCGGAGCGGCGGCCGACGAAGGCTATCCGGATCAGATTTCGGCGGCGCTGGTGGGGAGCTGCACGAATTCCTCGTACGAGGACATTTCGCGGGCGGCGGACCTGGCGCGGCAGGCGGCGGCGCGCGGAGCGAAGGCGCGGGTGCCGTTCCTGGTGACGCCGGGGTCGGAGATGGTGCGGGCGACGATCGAGCGGGACGGGCAGTTGGCAGACCTGGAGTCCATCGGGGCGGTGGTGCTGGCGAACGCGTGCGGTCCGTGCATCGGGCAATGGCGGCGCGACGACATTACGCCGGCGCGCGAGGGCGACCCGCCGAAGCGCAATTCGATCGTGTCGTCGTTTAACCGGAACTTCCCGCGTCGGAATGACGGAAGTCCGAATACGTTCTCGTTCCTGACGAGCCCCGAGGTGGCGGTGGCGTTTGCGCTGGGCGGGCGGCTCTCGGCCGACCCGACGGCCTCGCCGGTCGGCGGGGAGAACGGCGATGGATTCGTGCTGGAGCCGCCGGGGCCGGCGGCGGACATTCCGTCGAACGGGTTTATCGGTCAGCGGTACGGCTATGAGCCGCCGGCGGAGAATCCGGATGCGGTGACGGTGGCCATCGACGCGGGGAGCGAGCGGCTGGAGGCGCTGGAACCGTTTCCAGAGCGGACGGTCGAGCAGTTCCACGGCATGCCGGTGCTGTTGAAGGCGACCGGGCAGTGCACGACCGACGCGATTTCGCCGGCGGGGCGCTGGCTGCGGTACCGGGGACACCTGACGAATATCAGCGACAACATGTTCATCGGGGCCAACAACGCGTTCGGCGAAGAGGCTGGCACGGGCTACAACACGGAAACGGGCGAGGACGACGAGCCGCTGGCGGATATCGCCACGTACTACCAGCAGCAGGGGATTACTTGGGTGGCCGTGGGGGACCAGAACTACGGCGAAGGCAGCAGCCGGGAGCACGCGGCGATGTCGCCGCGGCACACGGGGGGCGGGGCGATCATCGTGCGTAGCTTTGCGCGCATCCACGAGGCGAACCTGAAGAAGCAGGGGTTGCTGCCGCTGACGTTCGACGAGCCGGACGATTTCGACCGGATCGAGATCGATGACCGGATTACGCTGAACGACGTGGGTGAGCTGGCGCCGGGGCGTCCGGTGACGGCGACGCTGGAGCACTCGGACGGGTCGACGGCGACGATTCGGCTTAACCACACGTTGAACGAGGAGCAAATTCGCTGGTTCTGGGCGGGGTCGGCGCTAAATCTGATTCGCGCGGCGGGTGATTAGCGGATCAGATAGTTTTTTGGGGAGCTCAGACCTCGCTCCGAGCTCTTGAGTGTTGCATGAAGCAGAAGGGTTGAGGCTGGCCGCCGCGGTATAGCCGTCGCCGACCGCACGGATTCCTCGACGGTCAGAAGGACTAGACGTCCGCCAACGCCATCTGCCGCCGCGCCGCATAGGGGTTCTCCCGAACCTGCAGCGGAAACCGAATCGTCTGCTGCGTTAGCCCGGCTTCGTGTACGGCCAGCACCATCTCAACCGTCCAGCGGCCGTCGATGGCGTCGCAGACGGGGCGGCGGTTCTGTTCCACGGCCTGAACCAGGTCGCGCGTCATGGTGGTGTGCAGCAGTTGGCGGACATCGGCCGTGCCCTCGGTGTCACCAAGAGCCTCGGCATCCAGCGGCGGCACTGGGACCGTCTCCCAATTGCTTTCCACGCCCGGATCCAGCTCCGGCCGCCTGTTGATCAGCAACGGCTGGCCGGTGGTGGGTCCACCGCGTAACGAGAGCAGGCCGGCGGTACCAACCAGCTCGATACCCATCTGGCGGTGCATGCCGCGGCCCGTGCGGACGGAGGAAAAGGTGCCTGTAACCCCGTGGTCGAAGAGCAGCGTGGCAAAGATCTGGTCGCCGGCCATCAGCCCCAGGTTCTCGTTACCTTCGCGTGCGTCCTGGATGCCCACGGGTCGTCCGGCCTGCATCACGTTGGCGCTCAGCTGCCGCGGGTCGCCGGCGAACTGCCGCAGCAGGTCCAGTTGGTGCACGCCCAGAACCGCCAGGTCTTCGGCGCCGCCGCGGCGGCTGTCGTTCTTGCCGGTGGCGTGCATGGCCACCAGTCGCCCGATGTCGCCCGTGCGAACCATCTCCAGCATGCGCCGCACCTTGGGATCCACGCGCCAGTTATGGGCAACCTGGATCTTCGTTCCGCCGCGCTCGGCCGCGGCCACAACCGCGTCGGCTTCAGCCGGCGTGCGTACAAAGGGCTTCTCGCAGTAGATGCCCTTCGCCCCGGCTTCGATGGCCGCAAGCATCATTTCGGAACGCTCGTGCGGCCGCCGAAGGCAAACGGTCACAAAGTCCGCTTGCACTCGGTGCAGCATCTCGCGAAAGTCGCCGAACGCCTGCCGCGCTCCCAGCTGGTCGGCCTTTGCCCGGGCCAGTTCCTCGTCCACATCCGCCACCGCCACGACCTCGACCGCGGGGATGAATTGCCAGGCGAGATCCAGATCATGCCCGTAGTTGCCCGCGCCGGTGGCTCCGATGACAACGGCGGTATACATCAGGTCTGCTCCGGATTCGACGCAACGAGCCAAGGCTTGAGCCTCATCACGTTACACCGAGGTGGCGGCTTGGAGATGCTGCTGCCCCGGGATTCGCCCGGTCGACTCGGCGGCATTGGCGTTCGCTGCCTTCCGCTCGGGGCCCTCAGACGTCCGCCAGCGCCATCTGACGTCGCGCCGCATACGGGTTGTCCCGGACCTGCAGCGGAAACCGCACCGTCTCCTGCGTCAGCCCGGCTTCGTGAACCGCCAGCACCATCTCGACCGTCCAGCGGCCGTCGATCGCGTCGCAGACAGGTCGGCGGTTCTCTTCCACGGCGTGGAGCAGATCCAGGGTCATGCTGGTCTGCAGCAGTTGCAGTTCGTGGGCCGTGCCCTCGGTGTCGCCGATGGCGGCGGCGTCCAGGTCGGGCACGGGCACGGTCTCCCAGGTACTGTCGACACCCGGATCGTCACCCGGGCGCCGGTTAATCAGCAGTTCCCGGCCACGCTTTCCGTGGCTGCGCATCGAGATGATCCCTTCGGTTCCAGCCACCTCGATCCCGAACGCCCGGTGCATGCCGGGACCGGTGCGCACGGATGAGATGGTGCCAACCACGCCGTGTTCGAAGATGTAGGTAGCGAACAGTTGATCGCCCGCAATCAGGCCGATCCGCTCGTTACCCTCGTGCACGTCCGGCAGGCCCACCGGGCGCCCGGACTGGAACACGGCGCCGCTCATCTGGCGCGGGTCGCCGGCGACCTGGCGCATCAGGTCCATCAGGTGGACGCCCAATACCCACAGGTCTTCGGCGCCGCCGCGACGGTCATCGTTCTTACCGGTGGCATGGACCGCCACAAGCCGGCCGATTTCGCCGTCCCGGATCATCTCGCGCATGAGGATCACGGCGGGATCGATCCGCCAGGTGTGGGCGACCTGGATCTTGGTGTGACTGCGACTGGCTGCAGCGATCACCGCGTCCGCTTCCGCGGGCGTCCGCACCAGCGGCTTCTCGCAGTAGATCCCCCTGGCCCCTGCCTCGATGGCCGCGTGAATCATCTCCGCATGCACGTCGGGCTGCCGGTTGCAGATGTTGACGAAGTCCGGCTGCACGCTGGACAGGGCCTCGCGATAGTCCCCAAACGCCTGCGGCGCCCCCAGCTCGCCCGCCTTCGCCCGTGCCGACTCCTCGTCCACATCGGCCACGGCCACCACGTCGACCTCCGGCACCAACTGCCATGCAAGGTCCAGATCGTGTCCGTAGTTGCCCGCGCCGGTGGCTCCGATGATGACGGCGGTGTACATGAGGGTTGCTCCGTGGCTCGTGAACAGAAGTTGCGGCGAAGCATAGCGCCGCCGCATATCGGCGCGGGCCGGACGGTGCCGCGAGCTGGTCGAGCGGCCGGATGCATGTGCGATCGGCAGCATCGTCCACCGCTGGTTCATAGTCGGGCTGCCCAGGGCCGGAGTCTGCTTTCGGCGGGTTGCAGCCTCCCGCCCCCAGCCCCTCAGTCAGCGGTGAGCGGGAAACTGTCAACGGTGCTTCTGCCACATCAAATGGCCTTGCGTCGCGTGAAGCGGAGTCCGGACCACGTCTGGTCGATCGCCGCGATCTTGTAGTCGACGAGGCCGCTGGCAAGGCCGGTTTCGCGAACGACGCGCTCGGAGAGGTCGGATTTGACGCCGGAAGCCTTCTTGGGCCAACAAATCCAGAGGCCGCCGGGGCCGGCTTTCTGGCCGTAGCGTCGGACACGCCGGCGAAGTTCACGACGGGAGCCGACGAACCAGACGATGAGGTCGCAGCGGCCCTGGACGCGTCGGCGCAGAACAACGTCGTCCGGCAATTCGCCCAGGGTGACCGGGAAGTCGTCGGGGGCGCCGGGAGTGGCGACGGCGTAGCCTGTCTTGATTCCAAGCTTGCGGGGGAGCGGGGTGCCGGAGTAGCCGGCCAGGCCAGATTCCGGCACGACGGGGCTTGACGGCGGATGGGCAATGGCCCGTCGCAGGGCGGGCTGGATATTGGGCCAATCTGTGTAGACGGCGTCCGGCAGTAGCTGGCGGATTCGGGAGACCTTGGATGGATCGCCGTCGACGAAGACGAGCGGGATTCCACGGGTGGCCCTGGTTTGGCGCATAGCGACCCCGACATCGCGGCCATGGGAAGGCAGGCGTCCGAGGTCGATGAGCAGAGCGTCGGGCGGGTTGGCACGCAGGTCGCGCAGGCCGGCCGTGTCGAGCTGCGCGTGGTTCACCCGGAAGTCGTCGGCCGGGAGCCGCGCAGCGCGCTCCGCAGCTTCGGCGGCATTCCAGTGGATCAGGCGGATTCTGTACATGGGTCCGATGTGTCCGCGAGACGATGGGCGACAGCTAGTGCACGACGCAGGTGTGCGGTCGTTTTCTCGGGCGGCCAGTCTTCGGGGCCGTGGGCGAAGAGTTGGACCGGATGGGCGTAGCGGGCTGCATGAAGGGCCTCAAAGATCGGCCCGTGATCGATGTTGCCGGTGCCGATGAATTGCTGGGCGGGATCCTTCCAGTTGGCGAGGCCCTTTGCGCCCCAGTCCCAGGCGTAGCAAAGGGCAATCCGCTGGCCCAGGACGTCGATGGCTTCGGCGGTGGACTCGTTCCTGTTGAAGAGGTGAATGGGCGAAAGGGCGACGCCGAGGGCTTGCGAGGGCTCGAGTCTTAGCATGTTTTGCATGGATTCAATCGAGTCAATGACCGTGGCGCCGTGGTTTTCGATGGCCAGGGTGACGCCCAGCGACTCGGCGTGGCGAATGACCGGGTCGATCAGTTCGAGATAACAGGAAACGGTGACGTCGGGTTTGGCGGAGGCGGTGATCAAGGCGCGGCCGTTCAACTCGGCCAGCTGATCAAGGAGCGCGGGGAGGCGGGCGAGCGGCCAGTTGAAGACGGAGAGCGTGTCGAGCTGGAGACCGTGGCGGTGGAGAGTGTGGCGCACGGCTGGAACGCCATCGGACAAGTGTTCGCACCAGTTCTCGACGTGCCAGAGGTCTACGTGACGGAGCCCCACCGAGGCGAGTTCGGCGCAGGCGCGTTCGAGCGGCTGGCGACCGTAAAGCACGGTGGAGGCGGAGAAACGAAAGGTGCTCACGAATGGCCGGCGAGGCGGCGGCGGAAGGCAGTGATTTCCTGGTCGGTCGCACCGTCACGCGGGTCGACGGGGCGTCCCAACAGAGCGGAGCGCTGGGTGGCGAGGATGCAATTCCAGGAGACGCGGGCCTGGACGGGGCCGCAGGAGTGGGCGTCCGGGTTGTCGAGCGACCGGACGACCGATTGCAGAAAGGCGACCTGCGCGGGGGCGTCGTCGTCAAAATAGTCGCGCGCTTCGCTGTGGGACTCGTGCGGCGTGTGGAGCCACCAGCCGCGGTTGGTGCTGCAGCCGAGCGTGCCCCGGGTGCCGGTGATTTCAATTCCGAGGTTTAACCAGTAGGCGTTGGTGCCAGGCCAACGCGGAGATCGGCAACCGCATTCAAAGGCGATGTGCCAATCGTCGGCAACGGCGAGCACGCCGGCGGTATGGGCGGGTCCGGGGTGCGGGGGAAGGCGAGCGCGTTCGCCGGTGGCCTGAGCGAGGAGCCACGGCCTGGTGGCCGAATGAGAATCTGTGGCTAGCGAGGCGACGTCGTCGAGGAGGTAGCGCAAGAGGTCAAAGAGGTGGGATCCCTGTTCGAAGAGGCTTCCCATGCTGGAGGCGCGTACGTGGGTGATGCGGCCTATGGCTCCGGCCTGGAGGCGCCGGCGGACTCGGGGCCAGGCGGGATGCCAGGGGACTTGGTGGTTGACAAAGAGGCCAATACCGGCTTCGTGGCAGGCGGCGAACATTCGGGCTGCTTCGCTCGGTAGCGTCGCCAGCGGCTTTTCGATGAGTATGGCGCGCGGGCGCAAATCAACGAGGGCCTTAACCGCCGGCCAGCGGACCGAGGGCATGGTGGCAACGTGGACGAGGTCCAAGGCGCCGACGGCGGCGAGGTCGTCGATCTTGGTAGCACGAAGAGGAACATCGAATTGGTCGGCCGATTCAGCGAGGCGGTCCGTGTCCAGGTCGCAGCACGCGGCGATTTCGGCGCCCGGGACAGCGACAAGTGCCTGGAGATGCTCGACGCCGCGGCTCCCACAACCGACAAGGGCATGACGGGTAGTCATGTCGGGAAGGATAGCCGCGGCGTGGAGCGCCTAGCCGGTGGTCCGAGGAGCCGCCAGGCCGTCCGGATCGGCGTCGTCGGGGCGCAAGCGCCAGATGTCGCGAACCCAGAGTGGGACCCCGATCCCAACCACGGCCGTGGCCAGCCCGCCGAGCAGGATCGCGGTTGGCGTGCCCTGGACTTCGGCAATCACGGACAGGGGCAGGAGGCCGAGCGGGGAGAGACCGAAGGTCATCATGCGCAGCGCCATGACTCGTCCGCGCAAGGCATCGGGCACGAGCAACTGCAGGGCCATCTGATTGACGGACATGTAGACGGACTGGCTGAAGCCCATGAACGCCACGACGACGGCGGCGGCAGCGAAGGATCGGGTGAATGCAAGGAGGACGAGGAGAGCGGCGTAGACGAGGATCGCCGCGACAAGGGCACGGCCCTTCTCGCGAAACCGCGAAAACGTGACGACCAGTGCCGAGCCAACGAGGGCGCCCACACCAAGGACGCCAAGCAGGAATCCGAAGGCTTCGGGTCCGCCGCCAAGGTCCTTGCGGACGAAGGCTGGGAGAAGCGTCATGAGCGGCATGCCGAAGAGCGAGGGACCCAGCGCCAGCAGCATCAGCGCGAGCATGATCCGGGTGCGAGCCACATAGGCGAACCCCCCGCGCATGTCGGCCCAGGTCGAGCTTCGAGGACGAGGCGAGCGAGGCGGGGGAACGACGCGCAGCATGTTCACGCTGCTCCAGACGTAGCCGCCGACCTGAACGAAGTAGGAGCCGGCGATTCCCACCGTGGCAATGACCTGCCCGGCTAGCGACGGGCCAATGATTCGGGCCGAGTTGAGGGTGGCACTGTGCAGACCAATTGCGTTGGCGAGGTGTTGTCGCGGTACGAGACCTGCGACGAGAGCGGTACGAGCAGGCACATTGACAGCAAACATCGTGCCCACGACCAGAGACGACACGGCCAGATGCACAACATGCACCTGGTTGGTGACGACAAGGATGGCAATCGTCAGCATCAGCCCGGCCAGGATGAGTTGAGCAACGAGAACCATTCGACGGCGGTCGAGACGGTCGGCCAGCACGCCGCCCAAGGGCGACAACAGCAGCATGGGGATCGAACGGAAAAACGCCAGCAGCCCCAGCGTGAATTCGGATCCCGTCAGATCGAGCACCAACCAGCCTTGCGCCACCTGCTGCATCCAGAAGGCGACCTGACTGCCGGCATTGGCCTGCCAGAGCCGGGAATATTGCTTATAGGCCAGCGCGGGGGCCACTCGGTCGCGGACACGGACCAACGGCCGGAGCAGGGAATCGATGTGCGGCGATCCGATCAGCGGTTTCGGCCCGAAACCTTCGGGCACCGGCGGAGTGTGGGCGATGGGCGGGGACTTGGGCAACTCGCGGGGACTCGGGTCGTGGATTACTCCACGTCAGGACTTTCGAGAATCGGAGACTCCGAGACGGCGCTGATAGGCTCAGCCGAGGCACGTTCGCAAGCTGAGGTGGCAGGTCGATTCGCTACATCCGGGCGGCAGTGACCGCCGCCGTGGCGGCGGTTGCCTTGTTTGCGCTAGCGGCGCCCGTTCTGGCGCAGTGGCCGACGACGTGTGTTGATCTGAACGACATCGTCGAGACGCACCTGGGGAACGACGGCAACGTTGGGATTTATCAGCGGGTCTTCGGCGATCAGGCGGAGCAGGAGTGTCAGAACGACCACCGGGACGACGTGCGCGGGGTGTTTGCGTGGGCGTTTGATGAACAGGCCGATACCGCGCGAGAGGACGCTCCGGAACTGGCGTGGCCCACCGACTGTGTGGAACTCAACGACATCGTTGAGGCGCATCTGGGAAATATCAGCAACGTGGAGATATACCAGCGAACCTTCGGCGACCAGGCGGAGACGGCCTGCAGAAGCGATCACCGGCCAGATGTGCGCAGCGTGTTTGCATGGGCGTTTGGCGGCGCTCAGTTCAGCGCGGTCGACGCCGGCTACAACCACAGCTGCGGTGTTCTGACCGACGGGACCGTCACCTGCTGGGGATCAAACAACGGCGGCCAGTCGGCACCGCCAGACGGGACCTTCCAATCGATCAGCGCCGGTAACGGCTTCAATTGCGGCGTTCGGCCCAACGGGTCACTCGCCTGCTGGGGATGGAACGAATACGGCCAAGCATCCCCGCCGGTGGGCGCCTTCACATCAGTCAGCGCCGGAGGCCTCCACGCGTGTGGAATTCGAAGCGACGGAACCGTGGCCTGCTGGGGGATCAACAACAACGGCCAAGCCTCGCCGCCGTCCGGAGTATTCTCCGCAGTCAGCGCAGGCGACGCGCACTCGTGCGGCATACGCGCGTCCGGAGTCATCGCGTGCTGGGGATTCAACCTTTATGGGCAAGCTACGCCGGCATCGGGCACGTTTCGATCAGTCAGCGCAGGTGACCCTCAAACGTGCGGCATCCGGACCGACGAAACCTTGGCCTGCTGGGGACTGAGTTCGTCGAATCAGACCCGAACACCAGCCGGTACGTTCAAGGCTGTCAACACCGGCAGAGACTTCACCTGTGGTGTGCGGTCCGACGGAACTGTCGAATGTTGGGGGTCGAATAAGTCCGGCAAGTCGACGCCGCCGTCCGGCGGATTCCAAGTTGTTAGCAGCGGCGCGGAGCATGCCTGCGGACTGCACAATCGCGCAATCGCCTGCTGGGGTTCGAACACCTACGGGCAAGCGGCGCGGCCGGCCTGACCGCAGAAGACACGACGACAGCCCGCGACGCGAGGCTCCGTTGGATGGGCAGGCCGGACCGCGTAGGCCAGGCTGGAAGCGATCGAAGAAGTCTCTGTTGAGGCGGTAAGGGCCTCGAGGGAATTCAGTCTGGGCTGGAGCCCAAAGACGCGCGCAGCAGAGCCGCGCGGTGGGCGCGCTCGTCGGGCGGAGCCCGGTAGCGTTCTGAGGTCCGCTCGTAGAGGCGGTCGTTGTGCCAACGCGGCATCACGTGCAGGTGGTAGTGCCAGATCTCCTGGCCGCCTCCGGGACCGTTGTGCTGACGCGTGGAGATGCCGTCACACCGGTAGACGCTGGTCATGGCGACAGCGACGCGCTGCGCCACCGTGTGAATCTGCGCGGCCGCCTCAGCGGGCAGATCGAAAACTGATTCGAAGTGGGCGTTGGGGATCACGATGACCGATCCCTCATTCCTCGGCCACCAGTGCGAGCCGACAAAGGCCGTCACGTCCGGCGTCCGGAGCACGTCGGCCTCGGCACCGCCGATAATCCGCCCGCAGAAGTCGCCGCGGGCGATGCGGCAGAAGGGGCAGTCATAGTCGGGTGGAGCGTAGGTTGAGGCGCTCACGATCGCTTCACTTTCGCCGGGACTCCGTCGACGCTAGATGTTGTACCTGCGCCCCGCTTCGCCGCTGGGGGAATCCAAGTATTCGGAATTGCCTCTCGGTGATCCGGTGTGCGGCGACGCGGACGAAGAATAACCCTGGTCAGGCTGCACAATGGGCGCGCCCGTAAAGGACCAACAAGCCCGCCGCGCGAGTACGCGAGGTCAGACCTTCGTCTTCTCCAGGTCCTGACGCAGTTCGCTGATCTGGTCGCGGAGCGCGGCGGCCTTCTCGAAGGCGAGGCTGTCGGCGGCGAGGCGCATCTGGCGTTCGAGGTCCTTGATTGCTTGGGCGAGTTCGACGCGGGAGAGGTCGTTGGTGCGACGGAAGCCGATGTCGTAGGCGGGAGACTCCTCGGCGGCCTGGGCCAAACCCTCGTGGCCGGACTCCTGGGCCACGCGTTCGGTCAAATCACGCAGGCTCTTGACGATGGACGCGGGCGTGATGCCGTGTTGCTCGTTGTAGACCACCTGCAGACTGCGTCGTCTATAGGTCTCGTCAATAGCGCGCTTCATGCTGTGGGTGACCAGGTCTGCGTACATGATGACGCGGCCGTGCAGATGGCGGGCGGCGCGGCCGATGGTCTGAATCAGCGACGTTTCAGAGCGTAGGAATCCCTCTTTGTCGGCGTCCAGAATTGCGACGAGGCTGACTTCGGGCAAATCGAGGCCCTCGCGCAGCAGGTTGATTCCCACCACCACGTCGTAGACCCCGCGGCGCAAGTCGCTGAGGATTTCGACTCGCTCCAGGGTGTCTATTTCCGAGTGCAGGTAGTGGACCTTGACGCCGATCTCGGCCAGGTACTCGGCGAGGTCCTCGGCCATGCGCTTGGTGAGGGTGGTGACGAGCACACGTTCGTGGACATCAACTCGCTTGTTGATCTCGGCAATCAGGTCGTCGATTTGGCCTTCGGTGGCGCGCACCTCGATAGCCGGGTCCACCAGGCCGGTGGGGCGGACGATTTGTTCGACAATCTGTTCGCTGTGCTCGTATTCGTAGGGCCCCGGCGTGGCGGACATGAAGACGGCGGTCTTGATGTGCTGCTCGAATTCCTCGAACGATAGGGGGCGGTTGTCGAAGGCGGAGGGCAGGCGGAAGCCGTATTCGATCAACGACTCTTTGCGGGCACGGTCGCCGGCCAGCATGCCGCGAACCTGGGGCAGCGTGACGTGGGACTCATCGACGACCAGCAGGTAGTCCTCCGGCAGGTAGTCCAGCAGCACCCAGGGCGGGTCGCCGGCTTCGCGGGCGTTGAGGTGGCGGCTGTAGTTCTCAATGCCGGTGCAGCCGCCGGTTTCACGCAGCATCTCCATGTCGAAGTTGGTGCGCTGGCGAAGGCGGGCGGCCTCAAGGACCTTGCCCCGGGCTTCGAGCCGGGCGAGTTGCTCGTCCAGTTCCTGGCCGATGGCCTCGATCGCTCGCTGCAGGCGCTCGATTGGCGTGACGTAGAAGCGCGCCGGATAGATGGTGACGCTGGGGAGTTCCTCCAGGATCTCGCCGGTCAGCGGTTCCAGGCGGACCACGCGTTCGAGTTCATCGCCGAAGAACTCCAGCCGCAGTACGAAGTCGTCGTAGGGCGGATAGACCTCCAATACTTCGCCCCGCACGCGGAAACGGCCGTGCTCGAGGCTGGCCGAGGTACGGGTGTACTGAAGGCCCACCAGGACGCGCAGCAGTCGCGTCCTGTCGTACTCGCCACCGACTTCCAGCGACAGGCTCATGTCGCCGTAGTCCTCGGGAGGGGTGATGCCGTAGATGCAGGAGACAGTGGCGACGACGATGACGTCGCGACGTTCAAAGAGTGAACGGGTGGTTGAGTAGCGCAGCTTCTCGATCTCGGCGTTGATGTCGGTCTCTTTTTCGATATAGGTGTCGCTGCGCGGGATGTAGGCCTCGGGCTGGTAGTAGTCGTAGTAGCTGACGAAGTACTCGACGGCGTTGCGAGGGAAGAACTCCTTGAGCTCGGTGGCCAACTGGGCGGCCAGGGTCTTGTTGTGGGCCAGCACGAGCGCTGGACGCTGGATGCGCTGGATAACGTTGGCGATGGTGAAGGTCTTGCCGGAGCCGGTTACGCCCAGCAGGGTCTGGGCGCGGTGGGCGTCCTGGATACCGTCGACGAGCTGGTCGATAGCCTGGGGCTGGCCGCCGGCCGGCTGAAAGTCGGCGCCAATCTCAAAGCCCGCGCGGGTGCCGCTCTTGGGGAGGGTGGCCATAATCGAACAATTCTAGGATGCACCCAAAGTAATCCTGCTATGCGGGCCAGAGCCTCGCGGATCGCGTCCAAGGCCACCTCCACCAAGATGACCAAGAAGACCCCAAACACTACTGGCGAACGCGCACGCCGAAGGAGCTATTGTGCCGTGGCGTCCCCGGCCAACGACGCAACGCTTGATGACGTCGTGCGACGGCTTGGGACGCACGCCGATGTCGCGGGCGCGGCCCTGGGGGGATCTGGTCAGGACTCGACGTTGACAGGTCCGAGCGACATCGACCTGTTAATCGTGGTTGTCGAGAAGTGGTCCAATCTGCGCGTTGGCGTGACGTGGATCGAGGGGCGGATGGGCGATCTGCTGTTCGCAACAACCAGCGAGATCGAGTCGGTATCCGACGCCGATCTTGCGCTGGATGTCAACGGATGGGTTCGGCGGGTAGCGGCATATCTAGCTAGCGCCCGAATCCTGCTTGACCAGGGCGAAAGGCTGGTCCGGGCACAGAGGGCGGCTCGACAGTGGCCCGAGGAATCACCAAGCCCATTCGGCGGCGACGCCTACCGTGCCTGGCACAAGATCAACTACGACCGACAGCACAATCGGCGGATGCTGGCGTCGGACCATCCGGACTACGTGACGGCACTTGAGCTTCGCCTGCTCTATTGCCTCGCGGATGTCTTCACCGGTTACTTCGCTATCCGGAGCCTGCGCTGGGAGGGCGAGAAAGCTGCGGTACGGTTTCTGCGCGAGTATGACCCTGGATTTCTTGAGTGCTTCGGGCGGTGCATTGTCGAGCGGGACCAGTCCGCCAAATTCGCGTTGTACGACCAGCTCTGCAAGAAGGCCATAGCGCCAGTTGGGGGCGTCTGGCGACACGAGCCAACCAGCGCCCACCTACGAGACCCGGAGTCGGCGACCCCGGAGGCTCATGCTGCGGCTACGGCGTTTGTTCAGTCGCTCGTGCGCGGAAACTAACGCTGCGCATGCAGCGCAACCCCGGACCGCCTGAACCGCTATCGAGACGCCAGCGAAGCTGCTCGCCGTGCGACGCGCTCGCTGGGTTTAGTCGGCCGTCAGAATCTCCCGCAGGCGCTGGCCGATGATTTCGGGTTCGCCGGGCTGCAAATTGGCGGATGCGGCTTCGATGAGGCCGCGCGAGGGTTCGAAGCGGACGACGATTGGTGGATCGCCGGCGAGGAGGGCGTCGACGACTTCCTGAGGTTCCGGCCCATCCCGGTCAGGCTCGAATCCGATGACGGCGGTGGGCACGAAATACCGGTCGTCGTCGAATTCGACGGATGCGCGCACGCCGTCCAGTTCGCCGACATCGTCAACGATGATCTCGACGAGTTCGTGGAACTCGCGGAGCATCTCCTCCTCGTCGGAGTCCATGTAGCTGCGGAGGGCGGCGTAGAGGCCGACCATTTCTTCCTTGGCGATCTTGGAGGGGCGGCCGATGGCGTGGTTGGGACTGTTGTTGAGATGGGCGGCCTCGATGAGGTCTGCACGGCCGTAGAGGAGCCCGGTGGCCTGGGGGCCGCGGATGACCTTGCCGCCGCTCATGGCGACGAGGTCGGCGCCTTCACGGATAAAGCGCTTGAGGTTGTCGCGCGGTGGGACTGTCATGGAGGCGTCCACGATGACCGGGACGCCTCGCGCGTGGGCGATGTCAGCCACCTGCGGCAGGGTCAGGCCGCCGCGAGGGGTACCCGGCGCGAAGAGGAAAGCCACGGCGGCGGTTCGCTCCGTGATGGCCGCTTCCAGTTCCTCGGGCAGGCAAGAGTTGACGTTGCCGACCTCGATGAAACGCGCCCCGGTGAAGCTGTACATGTGGCTATAGGGGCCGCGATGGATCTTCTGGATGACCAGCTCATCCTGGAGACCGGTCGTATCGGGTATGCGCCGGACTGCGGCGATATCAGTGCCCGTCATGCAGGCCGCCATCGAGATGACCATGCCGGCGGCTGCGCCGGCGACCACCATGCCGGCCTCGGCGCCGGTGACCTCGGCGATGTATTCGCCGATACGGCGGTTCAGCGTGTCGAGAGTGACGAAGGCGCGTCCGGCTTCGGCCATCGCCTCAAACGTTTCCGGCAGCATCAGCGAGCCGCCATGGGCGGTGGTGGGTCCGCCGGCGTGAATGACGCGCGGAACGCCGAGTTCATCGTAGATGCGGTTGGCGGGAAGGTTTCGTGCCATCGGAGCGTCCGGCGAAAGCAGCCGATGGTGTATAGCACGCCGCAGGTTGGCGCCGGTATATAGTTCGACAACTAAGGTTCCCCACTGAGAGTCGCCGGCATGAGCATTGACAACCTGTACCCCGGTCTGGTGACGCCGCTGCCGGTGGCCGCCGGCTATCACCCGTTCGTTGACTACCGATTCATTCATCCGGGTCGGGCACGTTGGGTGGACGACGAGGGGCGCTCTCAGGACGCGTGGGGGCTGAGCAACCCTACGTCGCTGCATGCCGACTTTCCGGCTGTGCCTACCGGCGTTGAACTACGAGCGGAGCCGGGGGTGCGGACCAGACCGGTGCTCAAGGCCACGGAGCCCTGGGAGAAGCTGGTGTGGTGGCCAAAGGTGATGTACGAGGAAGGCCGGTATCGACTCTGGTATGAGGCGGTTCCGCCGGATCATTGGGATCCGGAGATTGGTCCGAAGTTGGCCTGGCCGAATCCGGTATTTGCTGGGCTTCTTTGCTATGCGGAGTCCGAGGACGGGTTCACCTGGACAAAGCCCGAGCTTGGGATCGGGTCGTGGGATGGATCTAATGAGACCAACATCTCGCTGGGGCGGGAAACCGTGGGACCGATGGGGTTGCATGGAGCGAGCCCATTCATGGATCCGGACGCGCCGCCTGAGGCCCGCTACAAGATGTTCTGGTACGGCGACGCAACCCCCGACGTCGTCAAGGCCGCTCGGCGGGAGCGTCCCGATGCGATAGACCCGCGGACCACCGACGAGAGCCACGTGCGGGCGATGTACGTGGGCACTTCACCGGACGGGCTGAACTGGATCGTGCAGGACAAGCCGGCCGTAGTGTTCAGCAGCGACACGTTGCAAGTCGTGGAGTGGGACGCGCTGCGGAAGCAGTACGTCTGGTACGGGCGCGGATGGTCGTGGGGGCGCCGCACAATCACGCGGGCCGAAACCACCGACTTCAGCCGCTGGCCGCTGCCGCAGGACGTGCTGACGGCGTCGCCAATTAACCCTGAGCAGACGGATCTGTACACCAACGGAAAGACGCGCTATCCGGGCGATCCCACGACGCACCTGATGTTCCCGACGCTCTACGACCGGGCGACGGACCAGACGACGATCGGGATGGCGACTAGCGTTGACGGGGTTGCGTGGAACTGGACTCCAGGGAATCCAGTGTTGCCGGTGGGATCGCCGGAGGGCGTCGACGCCGGCAGCATGTTTGTGGGTATCGGGCTGGTGCCACTGCCAGGCGATCGGATTGGGTTGCCGTACGCCGGATACAGCTATCCGCACAAGTTTCCGGCGAACCTGGCCGACAGCGGCTTCAGCTGGTGTACCTGGACGCGGGGACGGCTGGCTGGTGTGCACGCGCAGACGGAAGGCGAGTTCAGGACGCCGCCAGTGCGGCTGGCAGGCAGCGGGCTGCGCGTGAACTGCCGGGTGCAGTCAGGTGGGAGCCTGCGCGTTGGCGTGACGGACGAGGAATGGTCGGAGATTCCGGGGCTGGGCGTTTCGGATTGCCAGCCGATCACTGGCGACCAACTGGACGCCACGGTGAGATGGAGCGGCGGCAGTAAGCTTCCAGTGGATCGGGCGGTCTCGTTGCACTTCAGCTTGCGGACGGCTTCGGTGTTTGGGTTCGAGATTCTCGACGAGCGCTAGACGCAAGTGGGCGGGTGAACCCGGCTCCTAGAATGGCGCCGCCGCCTCAAAGACGAGTCAGCGGTTGACGTATGCGGACGCTGCGGCCGGCGAATACATCGGAGTCTGACGCCGAGGTTGTGGGAAGGCTGATGTTGGATGCCTTTCCGGAAACCTTCACGCGCGTGTTTGGGGAGCGCGACCGGCAGGCGGCGCGGGCCGTGGGTCATGGCTTGCGGGCGTTTGGGTCGATGCCGAATGCGTGGCTGGCAGAGCGCGAAGGCGTGAGTGAGGGGCTGGTGCTGGTTCGTTGGGATAACGGGTCGACGCCGATAACGGGCCTTAAGGCTTTCCTGGCGATGGCGCGGGTGCTGGGGCCGTGGCGGGCACTGTTGGTGGCGTTTCACATTCCGCCGCTGCCGCCGCACTGGTTGCACTCGCGGGAGGCCTATATCAGCGCCCTAGCAATATCGCCGCCGGCTCGGCGGCGGGGGCACGGCTCGGCGTTGCTGGATCATGTGATCGAACTGGCCAGGTCACGGGGCTACCACCAGGTCACGCTGCGGGTAGAGGCCGACAACGAAGCTGCGCAGGCGCTGTTTCGGCGGCATGGGTTTGTGGCGGATCCGCGGCGGTTTCAGTGGGTGTTCAACCTGGTGCGGCGGCACTTTGGGGAGATCATCATGACGCGGTGGTTGGACACCCAAACCGACTGACGCCAGTCACCTGGCGACGGAATCCTAGGTTCCCGGAGGCTCAGTCATCGGAGTCGCGGCGGCCGGCGAGGTTGCCGAGCATCTGGGTGAACTCGAGCGGGAAGATGAACTTGGATGCGGGGCTGGCGCCGAGGGACTTGAGGGTATCGAGGTATTGCAGGCGCATGGTGTTGTCGTCGATGCCGCGGGCGGTCTCGAAGATGCGCTGCAGGGCGTCGGCGAAACCCTCGGCGCGCAGCACGGCGGCCTGCTTGTCGCCCTCGGCCTGAAGGATTTCAGCCTGGCGGCTGCCTTCGGCCTGCAGGATGGCAGCCTGCTTCTGTCCTTCGGCCACGGTGATGTCGGACTGGCGGGTGCCCTCCGCTTCAAGAATGACGGAGCGGCGGACGCGCTCGGCGGACATCTGCCGATTCATGGCGTCCTGGATCTCGCGCGGTGGGTCGATTTCGCGGATCTCGACGTTGGTGACCTTGATGCCCCAGCGTTCGGTTTCGGCGTCGAGCTTGGAGCGGATGGACTCGTTGATGCGTTCGCGCTGGGAGAGCACGTCGTCCAGGGCGATGTCGCCGATGACGGCGCGGAGAGTGGTGGTGGCGAGGCCGACGACGGCCTGGTGGTAGTTCTCGACTTCCAGCACGGCTCGTTCGGCCTGATTGATGTCCACGCGCATGTAGACCAGGAAGTCAATTTCGATCGGCGCGTTGTCTCGCGTGATGTTGGTCTGGCGGGGGATGTCCAGGACCTCGGTGCGGGTGTCGAGGCGCGTGATCTGGTGGACGATCGGAACGGCAAAGACGATGCCGGGGCCGAGCATGCCTTCGAAACGACCGAACCGGAATCTGGCCAGGCGCTCGTAGTCGCGGATGAAGTTGATGATTGCCATTGCTGCCTCCCTGGCTACGCGCTCGGCGGGGGCTGCGTTGCCCCCGGGTGGTCCGGATTGGGCTGGTCGTCCGCGGGTCTGACCATCAGCGTCGTGCCGTCCACGGCGGTTACCTCTACAGCGTAACCCTCCTCGATGGCGGCGGCTGTGTCGTCCTCGGTTGCGAGGCGAGCGTGCCAGTACTCGCCGAGCATCTGGACTTCGCCTTCGGGGGCAAGCCGGCGGGTTACGAGGCCGCGACGGCCGACGAGGGCGGTGCGCTCGAATGGGCTGCGGTAGGGGGCGGGTTTGCCGGTCCTGGCCATGACGATGAGAGTGGCTGTGACGGCCGCGAGGATGGCGCCGATGGCGGCCAGGACCCAGACGCTGACGGTGAAGGTTTCGGCGCCGGGAAAGTCCAGTTCGACGGGGCGCAGGGCGCCGCCGGCGAGCAGAATCGCGGCGACGATGAAGGTGATCCCAGCGCCGGCGCCGTAGACGCCGGCTCCGGGTTCCTGGAACTCGAGAAAGAGCAAGCCCAGGGCGATGAGGAGAAGCGCCACACCGAGCCAGTTGACGGGGAGCTGTCCGAGGCCGACGAAGCCCAGGCCAAGGGCGATGGCGCCGGTGACGCCGGGGACCACCAGGCCGGGGTTGGACAGCTCGATGAGGAGGGCGATGCCGCCGACGGTGAGGAGGATGAAGGCGAGGTTGGGAGTGGCGACGACGGAGAGGAAGTGCTCCAGGAGTGTTCGGTCGACGGGCTGAACTGGCGCGTCTGTGATGTTGAGCGAAATTTCGCCGGCGGCGGTGGGCACGAAGGCTCCGTTGATCTGGCGCAGCAAGTCGGGGAGGTCGTCCGCCAGGACGTCGGCGAGACCGAGCTCAAGGGCCTCTGTAGCGGAGTAGGAGCGGGCCTCGGTGATGGCGGCTTCGAGGGGCGCGGGGTCGCGGCCGCGGGCGTCGGCAATGCTGCGGGCAAAGGCCTGGGTGTCCTGGAGGACCTTGGAGGCGAGGGTTTCGGGGACGTCCTGGCCGGTGGCGTCGATGGGGGAGGCGGCGCCGACGTTGGTGCCGGGGCTCATGGCGGCGACGCCGGCGGCGGCCATCACGAACATACCGGCCGAAGCGGCCTGGGCGCCGCGGGGGGTGACGAAGACGGCGACAGGTAGCGGCGATTCGAGGATCGAGCTGACGATTTCGCGAGCCGAGGTGCTGAGGCCGCCGGGGGTGTTGAGTTGGATGACAAGGAGGGCGGCGTCGGCGTCGGTGGCTTCGTCGATGGCTCGGGCAACGTAGCGGGCGGCGTTGGGGTCGATGAAGCCGTCGAGTTCGATGGTCAGAACAGGACTGGGTTCGACGT
>VXPS01000219.1 GCA_009839425.1 Chloroflexota bacterium | reverse complement strand
GGTGTGCCCTGCGATGTTTCCATGAACGAACTCGCCGATCTGACCGGCGAACTCATCGAGCGAAACCGAGCGGCCTACGATCCAGAAATCGACTTTTCGATCGTGCACCAGATTTCCCCAGGGGTTCTTGGGCGATATCGAAGTTCGGTTGCCCACACTGGCCCCTCGGTGTTGATCTACACCTATCCCCTCGACGGCATGTTGGGCGAGGTGGCTCACCTCTATGACGAGGGCCTAAACGCCGTCGTTCCGCGGCAGCGCGCGATTCCATCCCGGCTATTGGATCCCAAGATCAAGAGCCGCTCGCGCCTGCACTACCAGGTTGCCAATCATGAAATCGCTTCCCAGGCAGCCGATACCTTTGTGGTGCTGCAAGGCGAAGACGGCTTCATCACCGAAGGCACCGGCTCGAACTTCTTCATCGTGCGGGGCGGCGAACTGCTGACCTCGCGCGGCCACAGCGTGCTGCGCGGCGTCACCCGCGACACGACCCTGGCACTCGCCGGCGAGCTTGGCATCCCGGCGCGCGAGGCCGACTTCGAGCCTTATGACGTGGCGACGGCCGACGAGGCGTTCTTCACAACAACGCCGTATTGTCTGATCCCGACCACGCGCTTCAACGGGGAACCAATCGGCGACGGAGCGGTTGGCCAGGTGTTTCGGCGGCTGGCTGACGCCTTCATCGAGGACGTGGGCGTGGACTTCATTGCCCAGGCGAAGCGGTACGCCGAACTGATTGCCTGAAGGCTCTGTTCTGAACTAATCGAGCGCCGCGCCTTCAGACACGAGGGCGCGGCGCTCGATTGCCTTTAGCCCGCTTCGACTTCCCGGCCAAGGTTGTGCAGGTAGAAACCAACGCCGGCAGCGAGTAGCCCGCCGACGACTGGCCCAACCCAGTAGATCCAGATCGAATCAAAGTTAAGGGCCACAATCGCGGGGCCGAAGGACCGCGCGGGATTCAGCGCGGCCCCAGTCAGCGCTCCACCCACGAGCCAGCTGGCGGCCAGCGTGAGACCAATGGCGAGCCCGTGAAAGCCCTTCGTGGCTTTTCCACTTACCGCGGCGCCAATGATTACCGACACGAGGAAGAACGTGAGCACAGCTTCGAGCACCAGCGCCTGTCCCGCACCAACGTCGGTTCCCGGTAGGGGGAGCCCATAGTGCGTTGCACCCTTGGCGCGAACCGCGGCATGCAGCAACGCGCCAACGACCGCGCCGGCAAGTTGCGCCAGGATGTAACCGGGAACTGAGCGCCAGTCAAACTTGCCAATTGCAGCCAGCGCAATGCTGACGGCCGGATTGATGTGACAGCCGGAGACGGCGCCAATTCCGTAGATCAAAGCGACCAGAATGAGACCGTGAGCCAGGCCGGCCAACACGACGCCACCGGTGCCGCCGTCGAGCGCTTCAAATGCGACTGCCGCGCTCAGGGAGCCGATGAAGATGAGCGTCAGGGTACCGACAAACTCGGCTAGCCAAGCGCGTGGTTCATTATTCATACAGTGCCTCCTATTGGCTATTGCCGCACACAGATTCTGCGGATCTGAAACCAGGACACACTATTCTTATCAGATTTGCTTCGGCTCCGTGATAAATGAGCTAGCCATATCTCAAATGATCTGAGTCCATCAGCGCTTAAAAGTTCACATCCATTGAATAGCAACTCCAGGCGCGCGAAACTCGCGTTCTCTGCAGAACCCTCAGATCAACCCTCGCGCTCTCGCCGCTGCCGTGTGATCCCAGGGCGTGATCAACTGCTCGTCGATCTCCATGCCCCAGCCTGGTGCATCATTCGGCCTGATGTAGCCGTCCCTGGGAACAGCCAGGCCCGGAATGGGCCACACCTCTTCCAGCGGAATGCCGGGATCGCTGCCCATCCAGAACTCGGCCATCGGCGACTCCGGCATTGAAATCGCGAAGTGCTGTCCCCAGGGTGTGGCGACGGCTGCGTGTGGAATCGTGACAAGCCCCGCGGCCTCGCCGATGGTGTAGATCTTCAGCGCTTCCGAGAGTCCGCCGCACCACATCAGGTCCGGCTGCAGCACGTCCACGGCCCGGTGCTCCACGAGCTGTCTGAACGTCCAGCGCCCGTGGTGGTCCTCGCCGGTGGCCAGTGGCACCCAGTTGATGGCCTTGCGCAGCTCGATGTGTCCTTCGAGGTCGGTCGGAATAAGCGGCTCCTCCAGCCAGCGCAGGTTGTATGGACGCAGCCGCTCGGCCAGCCTGACCGTGAACTCCACGTTGAAGCTCATGACCGGGTTGTACATCAACTCGGCATTGGGGCCGACAGCCTCCCGCGCCCTGGCAATGTGCTCCTCGACGAGGTTGATTCCGTCGATGCCCTCGTCGTAGTGCGCGGGATTCGAGACCTTGAAGCACTTGAAGCCAAGCTCCTGCGACCAGTCCAGATCGTCCGAGGTGCAATACACCAGCGCCTTGTCACGGCAAGGTCCGCCGATCAGGGAATACACCGGTTGACCGAGCAGCTTGCCCTTGAGGTCCCACAACGCGAGGTCAATGCCTGACTGCGCGACCGTGGCAATGCCGCCCGCGCCAAACCGCTGGGTTGATCGCCACATCAAGTCGTTGAGGAACTCAAGCGCCAGGCAGTCCCGCCCCTCCAGCAGCGGCCCAAAGTGGTAGTCGACCAGGGCAGCCACCGGCTCGCCAAAGCTGCACTCGCCCAGGCCCCACGTGCCATCCTCGGCCGTCACCTGCACCCATACCCGCTCCCAGGTATTGGCGCCAGGCATCCGGCCGTGCATTCGGGAGAATTCCGGGTACTTGTTAATAGGCAGCGCGCGCCGCGCGTGCGAATTCCAACCTGGTCTTCGAGCCTTCGAGGTCGCGGGTGTTCGCGGAATGTCCAGGTTGACGGCTCGAACCTGTGTGATTCGCACGGTGTGGCTCCCTCCGAGGCCGCGGGTCAGGCGGCGGCTTTGGTCGCGCCTGGCGGTCCGTCTGCCTTGATCGCCTCGAGAAGCCCCATCATCTGGCCGGTCGCCAGGGCTCGGCCGCGGTGCCCCCATGACGTGTCGTCCACCATTTTCGGCACGTGGTCGTCAATCAGGAAGCCGGTGAAGCCTGCGTGGTAGAGAGTTCGCATGGCGGCAGCAATGTCCACGTTGCCTTCGCCAAGAAAACACTCGTTGAAGACCGGAACCGTGCCCTGCACGTCTCGGAAGTGCACGTAGAACAGGCGGTCTTCGGCCACGAAGTGCCGCATGGCCGCCAGCACGTCTTCGCCCATTTCCGACCAGCAGCCCATGCAGAAGTCCAGGCCATTGTTGGGGCTGTCGCCGATCTGCATAGCGCGCTTGAAGCCTTCGAACGAGCGCATCAGGCGAGGCACACCACCGAGTGACGGAACAGGCGGGTCATCGGGGTGCAGCGCCAGCCGCACGCCGCTGGCCTCGGCCACCGGCAGCACCGCGTCGGTGAAGCGCGCATAGTTGGCCCACATCTCATCGGCGGTGAAGGTCCGGCCGTGCGTTGGCGTATCGCATGAGACAGTTGACGCGTCGAAGGCTGTGGCTACGGCCCCGCCACGAATCACCTTGGGCTCCGTACGCCACACGCCGTTGGGCATCCAGTGGTAGCCCAAGATTGGAATGCCCGCCTCGCCAATGTGGCGGAGAGTCGCCTGGTAGTTCTCGATCTGCCGGTCGGCGCCTTCGAGTCCCAGCATGGCGAGGTCGTAGAAGTGATGCGGCACGTTCTCGATCGACTCGATCTTCAGGCCGTGGGCCTCGACTCGCTGGCGCAGGCGCACCAGGTCCTCGACCTCCCATCGTTCGGAACCCGGCAAGCGCGGAGAGTTCAGTACTATGCCGCTGACGCCCATCTGGGCAGCGAATTGCAAGATGTCGGGCGCGGGCTCGCTGAACTGGCCTGTCGCAATTCGCATTTCCTCTGCCATGCCGTGCCTCCGACCGTCAGCGAGCGTTGCAGGACGACGCGCGTCGCGTGGCTCAGCATGCCACGGAGCAGAGGGCCTAAGCTCGGGTGCTGGCGGCACCCGCTGTGGAGGCTGCGCGCCACCGTCCGGTGGCAGAAGTGGCGGGCGGACTGCGTGGCAGAATCGAGCGTCCGCAGCACCCGTGCATACGTCTGATTCTGTCCCACGCGATTGACCGGATAGCCCGCGCGCTCGTCCTGAGTCGTCTGCGCGGATGGCAATACGGACGGCTCGAGCTGCGCCTGCCGGACGGCACCATGCTGGCTGTGGGCGACCCGGGACGCGGTGGGGTTGCGCGGGCCGAAATTCACGACAACCGTGCCTTTACGCGGATGCTCGTTGGCGGATCGACCGGCGCGGGCGAGGCCTACATGGACGGACAATGGTCCAGCCCCAATCTCCGTGGCGTGTTGAACGGGGCGTTGGCCAATGCGCAGCGAGTGCGGTTGGATGCCGCAATGTCGCTTCCGCGGCGGCTATGTGATCTCTGGCGCCACACCCGCCGACGCAATACCCACTCGGGCAGCGAACAGAACATCCACGCTCACTACGACCTGGGGAACGAGTTCTTTCAGCTATTTCTCGACGAGTCCCTGGCGTACTCCTGCGCGATCTGGGACGGCTGTGACGATTTGGGGGCAGCCCAGCAGGCCAAGTTTGACCTGGTCTGCCGCAAGCTGGACCTCGCGCCCGGCGACCGCGTGCTGGAGATCGGCTGTGGTTGGGGCGGTTTCGCCATCCACGCCGCTCGAACCACCGGGTGCCGAATCGTGGGCATCACGGTGTCGCGTGAGCAGTACGAACTCGCCAGCCAACGCGTTGCCGCCGAGGGTCTGGACGCCCAGGTACGCATCGTCTACTCGGACTACCGCGACATCGAAGGGACGTTCGACAAGGTGGTCTCGATTGAGATGTTCGAAGCCGTTGGCCGCGAGTATTGGGACGAGTACTTCGCAACCTGCGAGCGTGTACTGCGGCCCGGTGGAACGATGCTGCTGCAGACGATCGGTATCCAGGATCGCGACGCCGACTCGGGAATGCGCGCCTCGGGCTGGATCAGCAAGTACATTTTCCCGGGAGGCGTCCTGCCTGCGGTGGTTGAGATTCGGCGATCCGCGCGGCGCGGCGGAAGGGCGTTGGCAGTTCGAGCCATTGAAGAAATTGGCCCGCATTACGTTCGGACACTCGACGAATGGCGGCGTCGCTTCTGGCAGGCCGAAGAGCGCGTGCGGGCGCTCGGATTCGACGACCGCTTCATTCGGATGTGGGACTTCTACCTTGCATCCTGTGCGGCGAGCTTCGAAACAAAGACTATTCGCGATGTTCAGGTGCTCATCGAGCGCGCCGAGGCGCCGGGGGCAACGGCACAAGTTCGCACGTAGCCGCCAGACGACCCGCAACAGCAACCCTTCCTGAGTGTCCTGCTCGCCGAACAATGCGAGTGCCAGACCCTCGCCTACCCTGGATGCTGAGGCTTGCGAGCCGCCCGCGCTTTGCGCATTCTCGATTTGGACGTATCGTGGCCGCCGCGCACTCGGCGCGGGACTTAGGGAGATGACTACCTGGTGAGGGAAACGAGCCTTGAGGCTTCGCCGGAGGACCTGAAGTTAACGAGGGTCAAGCTGCCGAAGCGAATCGAGCAGCGGTACACCGCCTGGCAGGCGGTTCGGCACAACTGGGGCTTCATTGCCCTCCATCTGGGCGTGCTCGCGGCGTTCATCGTGGGTGTGAGCTGGCCGGCCCTGGTGGCCTGCCTCGGTTTCTACTGGATGCGGGTCTTTTTCATTACGGGTTTCTACCACCGCTATTTCTCCCACCGAACCTTTCAGACGACGCGGGTTTTTCAAGCGGTCATGGCATTGCTGGGCACACTGGGGATACAGAAAGGACCCTTGTGGTGGGCTGGGCACCATCGCTTCCATCATCGGCATTCCGACGAGGAGCAGGATGTGCACTCGCCGCTGAAGGGTGGGTTCTGGTGGGCGCACATCGGCTGGTTACTGGCCTATAACCGCGACGACACTCGCTGGGAAGAAGTCAAGGACCTGGTCCGGTTTCCTGAGCTCCGCTGGCTCGACCGGTGGTATTTCGGCAGCACGTTGCTATATGCCGGAGGCACCATAGCGCTGGGCTTCTGGCTGGAGCGGGCGTTCCCGGCCACGGGCGTCACCTGGCTGCAGGTGTTCGTGTGGTGCTTCCTGCTGAGTACCGTCATGCTGTTGCACACCACCTACCTCATCAATTCCGGGGCACACATGTGGGGCAGCCGGCGCTTTCCCACGAAGGACACCAGCCGCAACAACCTCTTGCTGGCGCTGATCACCCTCGGCGAGGGCTGGCACAACAACCATCACCGGTACCCAGGTTCCGAACGCAACGGCTTCTTCTGGTGGGAAGTCGACGTCACCCACTACCTGCTCACCATGCTGAGCTGGACTGGGCTCATCTGGGACCTACGGCGACCGCCGGCGCACGTATATGACGAAGGCGCTCGTCCCGTATAACCGTGAGTTGACATAAATGCGCGTCGCCGTCAGCGGCTCGACCGGGCTGGTTGGGGCGGCGCTGGTTGACGAATTGCGCACCAGCGGCCACGAGGTCGTGCGGCTGGTACGCCCGGCGACTCGTCTTCGAGATGGCGGCGATATCGCCTGGGATCCAGGCGCGGGGGATATCGACAAAGCCGCCCTCGAGGGCACGGACGCTGTCGTGCATCTGGCCGGCGAGACGATCAGCGCGCTTCGCTGGACCGCCGATAAGCGCCGGCGAATTCGCGAGAGCCGCGTGCGCGGAACCGACGTGCTGGCGCGCGCCATCGCGGGCTTGTCGCGCAAGCCCCAGGTTCTCGTGTGCGCCGGAGCGACTGGCTATTACGGTGATCGCGGCGACGAAATTCTGGATGAGAAGAGCCTCCCCGGACGGGGATTCCTGCCCGGTGTGTCCCTCGAATGGGAAGCAGCAACACGTCCCGCCGCCGAGGCGGGGATTCGAGTTGCGATTGCTCGATTGGCACCAGTCATCGATGCCCGATCGCCCCTCGTGGCGCGAATGCGGCTGCCCGTGCTGCTGGGTCTCGGCGGTTGGTTTGGATCTGGCCGGCACTATTGGCCCTGGGTCGCATTGGACGATGTGGTGGGCGTCTTCCTTTTGGCACTCGAGCGGGAGACGCTGAGCGGTCCGATGGTCGTGGCGGCGCCCGAGGCGGTGACCAACCGCCAATTCGTCAAGACCATGGGGCGCGTGCTGCGCCGACCCGTGATGCTTCCGGTACCCTCGCCAATCCTGCGAGCGGCGCTCGGCGACTTCGCGCGCGAGGCATTGCTTGCCAGTCAGCGGGTGGTCCCGCGAAAACTGCTCGACGTTGGCTACGACTTTCGCCAACCACACCTGGAACCGGCGTTACGCGCGGCAGTCCGATCTGGCTAGGTCTGGGAACTGCCGGTGAACCGCCGAACTCGGACCGCGTCCCTGTGATCGTCCGTCGATTCTTGAGCGTGCGGCCGACGGCTCGAGCTCTGGTCGCCGTCCGCAAGTTCCGGGTTGCTGCCGCGAGCTTCGGGGTAGCTGCGCTCGTCGCGCTTCCAGCGACAGGCGCCGCGGCGAGCCCAGACAGCTTTCCGCTCCATCACGGCTTCTTCTACGCGCAGACTGGCGGTGGGGGAGGTCTTGGCTATTCGGTCGTGGACGCGCCAGGCGCTCCGTTTTGGACGTCCTTTCAGGACCTTGGCGCTCACGATCTTCTGGGCTATCCGATTTCGCAGCCCTGGCACGCAGCGCCGTTCGTCTATCAGGCCTTTCAACGGGCCGTGCTTCAGGTGGGTCCTGACGGCGAAGTTCGCCCAACCAACATTTACGACGTGCTATCTGCGGCAGGACACGATCCGTGGCTGCTCGACTTCAAAGGCATACCACCCAGCACGCTTCTGCCCCCAGAAGCCGGCCCACTGGCTCGCCTGGAAGTGCTGGCCGCTGCCTCGGAAATCACGGACTTCTGGAAAGACTCGCCGAATGCCTTGACCAGATTCGGATTGCCGCTTGGATATGCGTCCGCACCGAACGGCGGAGTACTCCGGGCCCAGCGAGCCGTCCTGCGCCTCAGCGATGGACAGGTTCATCTGGCCCCCGCCGGCGATCATTTCAAGCAGGCCGGGATGATCCCAGCGCCAAGCACGGTACCGGTGGCGCCACCGCGCATTCCTCGACCGTTGGTGGAAGCTCACAGTCCACTGGTGACCACCGTGGCCTTCGACCCATCGGGTGCCGCGTTCGCGACCGGCGGCTATGACCGCCGCGTCGTCATCTGGGACCGGGCAACCTTGACGCCGATTCATGAACTCGAGGGCCACTACGACGGCATTTACGAAGTCGCCTATTCACCTGACGGCTCGCTCCTCGCCAGTGCTTCCGAGGATGACACCGTGCGGCTCTGGGATACCCGCTCGGGCGAGCAGGTGCATGTCCTCCAGGCTGATGAACGTTGGTTTACGAGCGTGGCGTTTAGTCCGGACGGCACGCTGGTGGCTGCTACGACCTACGCCGCGGCCCACGTGTGGGACGTGGCGACCGGTGAGCATCTCGCCAGGTTCGACGACATTGACGCTTGGTCGAATGGCGTCGCCTTTACACCGGACGGCCGCGGTCTGATTACCTCCGGTTGGGCCAGAGCGGATATCTGGGATATGGCAACGGGAGAGCGCCTGCTCGAGTTCATCGAGCAGCACTCACGGGCTGTGCTGTCCCTCGCCATCAGTCCCGACGGCACGCGCCTGGCTACTGGCGCCGACGACAACACAGCCGTGCTGTGGGACGCAACGAACGGATCAGCGCTGGCCACGCTTGCCGGACATAGCGACTCGGTGTGGCAGGTGGCGTTCAGCCCGAACGGGCGTCGAGTGGCCACGTCCTCAAGCGACGGAACGGTGGGGGTGTGGGATGTCGCCACGGCAACCAGGCTCTACAGCCTGACTGGCCACACGACTGACGTTCAAGGGCTTAGCTACAGCCCGGATGGCGAGATCCTGCTCTCCGGGAGCTGGGACGGAGACGTTGGTGTCTGGCAGACGTCGCTCTCGGAACTGGCAGCTGAAACCGCCCTGCCCGCGCCGGTCAATGCCGTGGACTACAGTCCCCTCGGTGCGTCGGTCGCGGCCGCCCTGGACAACGGCTCGCTCGTAATCGTCGGAACCGACGGTGCGATCCACACATCCATCGCCGCCCACGACAAACCGGCGCGAGCCGCGGCCTATTCGCCGGCCGGACACATCGTGGCCTCCGGGGGAGACGACGGCCGCGTGCGGCTGTGGGATGCCTCGCTCGGAGTGCTACTGAGCGAAGCGCCAGCCGTACCGGATAGCGTGACAGCCCTGACCTTTGCGGCGGACGGTCACTTACTGGCAGGCGACGCCCGCGGTGTCGTCCGGAGGCTGGATCCGAGCAACGGTGCCGAGAACTGGGTGGTGATGGCATCCGGCCCCATCACGTCACTAGCAACGGATGGAACGGGCCTTGCGGCAGTCGGCACGTATCGCGAAGTCTTGCTCCTGGATGCGGCGACAGGTGCTGAGCGATTGCGACTGACGGGGCTCGACGACTGGATTCGGGCCATCCGATTCGACCGCGAGGTCGCCGAGATGGCTCTGGCGGACGGCGAGACGATCAAGATTCTCGCGAGTGGCTCCAACAGCCTGCTGCGAGAGATTGAGCCGGAGGTGGGGCTGATCACGTCGCTGGCCTACCGGCCGGACGGCGACGAACTGGCCATTGGCGCCTATCAACGCGCGCTGCTGCGCGACCCCTCCGGCAGCCTGAAGCTCGGACGCGCCATTGATGCGCACATCGACTGGATCCGAGCGCTCGCCTACAGCCCTGATGGCGCGCTGCTGGCCACCGTCGGCGACGACCGCGCCCTGCGCTTCTGGATCACCCATGCGGACTGACCCCGCCCGGTCAACGGACGAACGCACATCGACATCTGGTTGAAGGTCCTCACAGGGCTGGCGGTCGCTGCTGCCGGCGCCTGGGTCTGGTTGCTGGTCGGTCGCGGATGGTTCTGGCGCACGGACGTGCAACTGCCGGCCTCGCCACTCGACGCGTCACTCACTCGATGGCCATCGGCGACCGTCATCGTGCCGGCACGCAACGAGGCCCGGGTACTCCCGTCAACGCTGCCCGCCTTGCTCAGCCAGGACTATCCAGGCCGCTTGCAGCTAGTCGTGGTGGACGACTCCAGCACCGACGGCACATCGGACGTTGCGCTCGGCCTCGGCGCACGTTCGGTCGCTCGCGAAGTGAACGTCGTCACGGCGCCTCCGCTTCCGCACGGCTGGGCTGGCAAAGTCTGGGCCATGCACACCGGCGTGGCTTCCGAACTTGCCCGAGAGTGCGCCTACATCCTCCTGACAGACGCCGACATTGCCCACCCTTCCGACCTTCTCCGCCGGCTGATAGGCATGGCCGAACACAACGATCTGGACCTCGCGTCGGTTATGGCGCACCTGCGGGCGACGACGCCGTTTGAGCGACTGCTGGTCCCGGCCTTCGTGTACTTCTTTGGATTGCTCTACCCCTTCCGTTGGTCAAACGACCCCAATCGCGGAACGGCGGCGGCCGCCGGTGGCTGCGTGTTGGTACGCCGGCGGATGCTCGAACGGATCGGTGGCCTGGAGTCGATCCGCAGCCAGATCATCGACGACTGCGCTTTGGCCGCTCGTATCAAGCAGGCCGGAGGACGCACCTGGCTGGGGTTGGGCCACGATGTGCGCAGCGAGCGTGGTTACGCCGGACTATCCGGCGTCTGGCACGTCGTCGCGCGCACGGCCTACACGCAGCTCGCCTACTCACCCTTACGACTCCTGGGCACAGTCGTCGCGCTCCTGCTGGCCTTCGCCGCGCCTCCAGTTGCGGTGGCTGCGGGTGGCGTGGGTCTCGTGATTGGAACCGAAACCGGCCCAGCGGCCGCGGCCCTGGCGGCCGGAATCCTCGGATGGACGCTGATGACTTTCAGCTACCTACCGATGACCCGCTGGTACGGCGGCTCGTTGCTGCGGGCTGTCACGCTGCCGCTGTCAGCTGCCATCTACGTGGCCATGACCCTTGACTCGGCACGCCGGCACTACCGTGGGGTCGGCGGCGGCTGGAAAGGCCGAACGTACAGTCGCTAGAGGGTATGCGCTCGCCCTATCTAGTTGAGGCCGCATGTCCGGTCTAGACTGACGCGGCCGCGCCGGCGAAGCACAGCCCATGCAGATTGATCTCTCGCGATTCCTCGACGCCGGCTACGTGATTCTGAAGAACGTCGTTCCACCCGAACGCCTCGACGAGTTGCGCGCCAGCTTCGAAACGCTGGTCGAACGCCAGCAGGCCATCTGGGCGCGCGATCGCGACGACCCAGGCTGCTTCGCCTACGTGGCCAAGCAGCCGCGCCTTGCATTTCAGACTGTCATCGATTCAGAAACGGCCAACACGGTGGAGTTCTGTCTCCACGACCACACGCTCGGTGTAAGCCGTCAAGCGCTTGGCACCCGCGACGTGGGGCTGAAGCAGATGATTCTCCTGTGCAATCCCGAGACCACCTATGGGCCCGATCTGTGGCATCGCGATGTAAGTCACGGGCCAACGAACAACGCTCCCCTGGCGGCTCTACAGGAGGACATGCTGGCCAACGGTCCGGGCTCCGTGCAGTGGAACATTCCGCTCTACGACGACGATGTGCTGTGGGTCGTCCCCGGCAGCCATCGGCGCCTGAACACGGCGCGGGAGAACCAGGAGCTCTTGAAGGACCCCCGCGCACGCCTGTCGAACTGTACCCAGGTCAGCCTCAAGGCCGGCGACGGCGTGATGTACATCAACACCATCCTGCATTGGCCCAGCAACTACAGCACCAGGCTGCGGCGCATCGTCCACCTCAGGTATACCTCGTTCGGTGGCCAGTTGTACCCCTACGGCTCCCGCTTCCTTTGGGAGCCGAGCTTCGTCAAGCATCTGTCGGCGGAGGGACAGGCGGGCTTTCATCGGTTTCTCGAACTGGCTGAACGCGAGGACGATCAGATCGAATTGTTCTATCGCGCGATGCTTGACCAGGATCCAGAAGCCTTCCGGTACGCCCTGGCTCTCCTGCATCCAGGCGACACCGGGCGGATTGTCTGCGTAATCCTTCTGTCGAAGCTAGCTCGCAGGATGGGCGCGCTGAAGCGCCCGGAACTGGCCGACCTTCCGGACCGCGAGCGCGCCTCGGCTGTGGGCGAGCAGACCTTCAGCATCAGCAACCTCGAGGCACTGGCCCGGCGATTCACCACCGCTGAAACGAAGCTGCTTCAACAGCGATTTGTTCCGTTGGACGCAAAGCTCCAAATGGAGACCGAGCACTTCGTGCCTAGTCTCGCGAGCCAACCTTCCCGCTATGCACAAGAGCACATGCCCGACGACTTCGGTCTGGACGACTTCATTGCCAACTGGAGCAAAGCCGCCTAGGCGCAAAGCCAACAATCTCTGATGGCGCGCGCTTGGGGCGGCGCGTTAAGGACGTGAACGCTGGTCGGGGCGGCCGGATTTGAACCGGCGACCTCCTGACCCCCAGTCAGGTGCGCTACCAGCCTGCGCCACGCCCCGGTGAGGCGAGTCTATCAGCGAGCGTTTGGCGTGGACGGCGAGCCATCGGCCGCCACGGCTTGTCGCAGCCGCCGCTGACGGCGCCACACGTCCCATGGCCACGACGGACCAGCGACTAAGGGCCGCACGTCTTCCCAGGGGACTCGGCGGCGAGCGGCCACCCGCTTTCGTTGCTTCAGTATCGGACCGAGCGAGCGCAGGCCGGCCAACCGCCCGCGCAGGGCCGCCAGGTTCCGCTGGCGGGCCATCGTGATTGGCAACGACGCCAGGTCATAGGCCACCAGCAGCGGTCCGAATAGCGCGAGGGCGCGCGTGGGATGGTTCTTGGCGATTGTCCAGACTTTGTTGCGCCCCAGGTGAAACGTCTTGAACGGTGACTCTTCGGTACCCGTAGCCGAGTGCGCGTGCACCACGCGGGCTTCGGGGACATAGCGCGCGGTCCATCCCAGCCAGCGGGCGCGCCAGGCCAGGTCCACGTCCTCGAGATAGGCGAAGAACGCCGGATCGAATCCTCCCGTCTCGTCCAGCAACGCTTTCCGATAGAGCGCGGCCCCGGCGCACGCGCCAAAGATTTCTCCGGCGGCGTCAACGCCAACCGGCTCCGTATTGTGCCGGTCCCAGGCGATGCCCAGCACGTCCGTCACCACGCCGGCGGAGTCGATGATGTTCGGGTCTCGATCCAGCACGATCCGGCTGGCGAAGGATCCGGCGTCGGGATGCTCATACGCGGCCTGAACCAGCTTGTGCAGCCAATCGGGATCGGGAACCGCGTCGTTGTTGAGAGTGGCGATGAGCTGCGCCTGCGCCAGGGCGAAGCCGATGTTGTTGGCCTCGGCAAACCCGTGATTGGAATCCAGGCGCTCGAGAACAGTTCTGGGATACGTCTCGGCAATCCACTCTGCCGTGCCGTCCGTGCTGCCGTTGTCCACCACGATGATCTCGAACTCGACCCCGGTCTGATCCGCCAGCGCCGGCAGACAGCGTCGCAAATGGCGCAGCCCGTTCCAGGTCACGATCACAACGGAGGCCTCGAGCGTGCCTGACACCTTGCGATCAGCCATCACGTTGCGGACGGGTCGGGGTTTGATGCCCGCCGCTGGTCGGGCAGGCTGCCCCGCCTGCGTCTACGCTTGCGCTGGCTTCGAATTCCTCTCGGGCGGGCATGCAACGGCAACTTCGGTCGATCTCTCCCACGCAATTGCGCACGTACGACACCTGTGCGCTCCAGTATCGGATGCGCTACGTGGATCGCGTACCGACCACCGACTCGCCGGCGTCGCTTGTCGGCCAGGCGGTCCACACCGCCCTGGAGCGCAACTTTCTGGAGAAACGACGCAGCGGCGATGACCTGGACGTGGCTGAGGCTGCCGAGATCTACGACGACGTTTGGGACGCCCGGCTTCCACCGGGGGCTGCATCGGGACCATCGGCGGACGAGTTCGACGAGGCTTACGAGTCGGGCCAATCGGTCTTGGAGCTCTACCTGACCGAAGTTGCTCCCCGCGTCATTCCGCACCTGGTTGAGCATCGATTCAGATTCGACATTCCAGGTGTCCAGGTCCAGCTCGTGGGCACCGTCGACCTCATCGACCAGAACGGTGTGGTGATCGACCACAAGACATCGTGGCGGGCGTACCCCGAGTCATATCCCGATCGAGATCTCCAACTCCAGTGCTACGCGATCGGATACGGGGTGTTCAGGGCGGGAACTCGGATTCGTCCCGGCAACCTGCCGGCGCCATTCTTCATTCCTCAAGTCCGCGTTGACGTGCTGGTTCGCGAAGATCCGCCGTTCGTCCAGCAGCTACATGGGACGTACGGTCGCGAGGACCTGGAACGGTTTGCGGCCCGAGCAACTGAAATCGTGGTTGGTATCGAGTCGGCTCGATTCGATCCGTTCTGGCAAGCGCCGAATCAAGCCGAAGACTCTCAGGTCTGTCGCCGCTGTTCGTATGCCCGGATTTGCGAGGCGTCGCTCGTGCGCGACGAGCTACTGGAAGACGGCGGCCAGGATGGAGACCAGGAAGAACAGCGCTGATGCGCCGATCGTGAAGTTGAACGTCAGCCGGTCGACGCCGCGCCGGGCGTGAAAGAACGAACTGTCGCTCCCGCCCAGCGCCGAGCCCATCCCCGTGTTCCGCAACTGGATCAGAACCGCGGCAATCACAATGATGGAAAGCACCAACTGGGAGAACTGTAAGGGCGCGTTCATTCGGTCAGGCAGACTCCGGGGCCGCCGGGCGTACGTCACTGGCGGCCATGGTGGCGGCGATTTCAATGGCCATCTCCATACTATCCGCCCGCGCGATTCCTTGCCCGGCAATGTCGAACGCCGTGCCGTGATCAACGCTGGTACGAATGATGGGCAGACCCACGGACACGTTGATTCCGTCAAAGAACCCGGCCACCTTCACGGCCACGTGTCCCTGGTCGTGATACATCGCCACCACCCCGTCGAACGCTCCGTTCCGAGCCCGGTTGAACACCGTGTCGCCCGGCTCCGGCCCGGTGGCGTCGATTCCGTCGTTGCACGCATCCTCGATGGCCGGCCGGATGAACGCGTCGTCCTCGTCTCCGAAAAGGCCGCCTTCCCCCGCGTGTGGATTGAGCCCGCAAACGGCGATTCGCGGCTCTGGAAAAGCCATCATCCGCAGCGTCTCGTCCAGCAGGCCAATTACGTGACGCACGTTTTCCCGCGTCACCCGGTCAATGGCTTCCCGCAGCGAGACGTGCGTGCTGTTGTGAATTACCCGTAATCCCGGCGCCACCAACAACATGCGTGCGCCGGGCGAGTCCGTCAGGTCGGCCAGCAACTCGGTGTGTCCCGCATACTGGTATCCGGCGGCGTTGATGGCGGCCTTGTTGATCGGCGCGGTGACCACTGCCGCCACGCGGCCGTCGAGTGCGAGCTTCGTCGCGACGATGACCGCCTCGGCCGCGGCCGCGCCGGCCCTGGCGTCGACCATCCCCACAGGCACGTCGTCCAGATCGCGTCCCCACGGATCGTGGACCTGGATCTCATCAGTCTCCGAGTCCAACGCGTCCAACTCCACGGCGGCGACGCTGACACCCGCTGCGCGAGCAGCCCGTTCCATCGTCCGCAAGTCTCCGACCACCACGGCGTGGCAGGCGGCTCGGATCTTCGGATTCGCCAGGGCCTTCGCCGTGATCTCGGGCCCGACACCCGCCGGGTCTCCCATGGTGACGGCAATCAGCGGTCGCTCGCTGGCAAAACCTGAAGTCATGCTGCCTGGTTCACCCTCGAGCGTAGGCGCCGAAAGGCGGTCGTCAGCGCGTCAGGCCCTCCCATGGTTCCACCCTTGGTAACGACAGACGCCACTCGGCGTGTGCCGCGCAGCGCATGCCCGCCGGGCACGCCCCACTCGATCTCCCCCAGAATTTCAATGGCGTCCACCTCCAGCGCATCCAACGCGGCGCGTGCGGTATCCCCGCCGGTGAGAATTAGGCCCGGCTGATCGACGGCGCCGACGATGGCACTGCAAAGTTGGCCGACGCACCGTAGCTGACGCCGGCGCTCCTCGGGCCGCGGCGCCGTTCCCTCAAGCGTCGTGTCGAAGATGACCAGCCGGTCGCTCGGCGGGTTGTGGCACGTCTCTCGAACCGCGGCTTCGACATCCGCTCCACTTCGAAGTCGCATCCGCCGTGCAAGCCCTGTTCCAAGCGCACGCTTGACCTGCACCCTCGTATGCGCGCTCGGCGTGCCCACCACGGCCGCCACGAATGCTGATCGTTCCAGGTCCGCCCGTTGGCTTAATCTCTGATGGGGCCCTGCTAGGTACTCGGCGAGGCCGGCCGAACCCGCGCTGATGCGCCCATGAGCGGACGCGCGCAAGGCCGACGCAATGACGCGCAGGTCGCCGTTCGTCTCCACGTCCGGCACCACCACATCGACACCGGTCCCACGTGCCCTCAGCAGCGCGTCGACAATGCCGCCCTGACCTCCGCGGACGAGGTCAAGCGGCACCCTCTCGGTTCTTAGGCCCGCGCTGTCCTGCAGGAGGGTGGGAATGTGTGACTCCAAGACCGGAGTTACCGGATCCTGTCCCGGATCGGCGTCGGCAACAGGCACGCCCTCCAGCAGATGTACGCCAGCCACCGTCGTCCGGCCGCCGGTCGGATAGGCAGGTGCAAACACCAGCGGCCCCGAACCGGCGGCATCGCACAGCGCTCGCAACTCGGCCCCAATGTTCCCGCGTAGCAGCGAGTCGGTCTTCTTGTAGATCCGCGCCGACGTTCCGCATGGCAGCGTGCGAAACGCGGCCGCCACGCTCGCGGCGGCGCTGGCGGCCGGAACGTGCCTGGTGTCGGTGCTCAAGGCAACCACTGATCCGTGCGACGGCCAAACACCGGGACGAGTCGCAACCATGGTCTGCAGGCCCGCCTTCCGAAATTGCAGGGCGGTATCCAGCGCTCCGGTCAGGTCGTCGGCAATGACGGCCCAGCGCTCCGCCACTCAGGCCACCAGCGGCAGCGTGTCCGGTGCGTGCGTCAAGACCCCAACCTGCGGCGCGGTTCCACTCTTCCGAGCCAGGACTGATAGGGCGGATTCCACGTCCGGCGCCGTATCGAACCCCAACGCTTCTGCCTCGCGCCTCGAGATACCGTCCGAAACGAGCACCACGCGTGCGTATTCCCGGACCCTGGCCCAGGCCACGGCCAGCGATGCGGCCACCCGGTCGTCGATCTCATTGCGCTCGTAGCGTCGCAGCAACTCATCCGCCGGCTGTGCCGTGTAGTCCAGCATGTCGGGGTGTGTCACGGCCACGCCTTCCGGGCACGGCGTCACCACGATGATGGTCCCGCCCGGCCGCACCATCAGCATGGCCGGGTACAGGCTCTTGTGGGCCTGCCAGAACTCGATGTCGCACGGATGCGATCCCGCCACCACCGCGTCCAAGCCAGCGGGTGCGCGAACGCCGTAGATGCGCCGGGCGTCTTCGACGGCCCGTCGATAGGTGGGACGCGTGGCCCCAAAGCGAGCCGTCACGATCCGGCCGTCGGCATTGAGCGTCACGTTCAGCACGTGACGCATGCCGCAGCGCTCGGCGATCAGCTCCATCTCGGCGCGTACCGGCGTGTCGACTCGCCCCAGCAACGGCGTCCGCGCCCGGGCGCTGAACATGTGCGTGGCGGCCGTGGTGGCCGCGCCGGAAACTCCCGGCTGCACGATCTTGGCGCCCGCCGAGAACCCCGCAATGTGATGCGGCACCACCGCGCCGGTCCCAATCACGATGTCGGCCTCGAACAAGTGCTCGTTGACCTCGATCGGCGTCCCGCTCGGCGTCACGCCCAGGTCGCGCAGCGGTGCCGTGCGATGGTCGTGCTGCGTCACCCGCACCCGCCCCAGCACCTCGTCACCGACCTTGCGCCTGACCTCGGCGTCCGTCATTGGCCGGTGCGTGCCCAGCGCAATCATCACCAGGATGTCGTCTGCCGCGATCCCCGCTGACTCCAGGTCGTCCAGGATCGGCGGCAGCAGCAAGTCCGCCGGAGTCTCCCGCGTAATGTCGTCGATCAGCACAAGAGCGCTGTTCTTGCCTCGCGCTGCCTCCACCAACGACTCAGAGCCAATTGGATTGTCCAGCGCGCCGCGAACGAGTGCCTCGGGTGCGAGCGCTGGCTCTGTCGGCCGAGGTGTGTAGATCCCCGTCAGTTCAACGCCGGCCGTGCCAACGGCGAGCGTCTCCTCGCCATACGGCAGGTCGAATCGGCGGATCATGCCGCTGGCACCGGTGGCCCGCTAGGCGGCCACCACCGGATTGCTCAACACACCCACGCCTTCCACCTCGATCTCGATCACGTCGCCCGGCGAGAGTGCCGAAGGCCCGGCGCACGTGCCCGTGTAGATGCAATCGCCGGGATTGAGCGTGACGCCCTGCGAGGTGTACGCAACCAGGGCCGCCACGTTGAACAGCAGGTCGTTGGTATTGCTGTGCTGCTTGGTTTCCCCATTGAGCCGGGCCATGATCTCAAGGTTGGAGGGGTCCAGGTCGGTGGCAATGCAAGGACCGAGCGGGGCAAACGTGTCCATCCCCTTGCTCATCAGCAGCACGCCGGTCGCCATTTCCTTGACCTGCAGGCCACGCGCACTGACGTCGTTGCCACAGCTGTAGCCCAGCACGTAGTCCAGCGCCTCGTCCTCCGAGACGCTTCGGCAGGTCTTCCCGATTACGGCCACCAGTTCGGCCTCGTAGTGCACCTCGCCGAACGGGTCTTGCTGAAGGTCCGGGTCGTTCATCGACTGGGTGAACTTTGCCGGGTCCGGCAGCACGATCGGCGCTCCAGGTCCGGTGATGGCCGAGTTGGGTTTCATGAACAGCATGGGGAACTTCGGAATGGCGTCCTCGTCGTGGCCTTCCAGGATGTGCGCCAGGTAGTTGGCCCCAACCGCAATCACGTTGCCGGGATCGACCGGCGCCAGCAACTCCAGGTCGTCCACCGTGCCGGCCTGCGCCCCGACCTCGTAGTCGCCAAACATGTCGCCGCTGACGGCGTAGACGGCGCCCGATTCCTTCAGAGAGCCAAGAGATGGCCCGGATTCGGTGGCGTAGCGAACGAATTTCATGCCCAGTGTCCGTCGTGTGGTGCGTGCCTCAGCGCGAAGGCTAGCACTACCCGTCCGCGGTCAGATCCCCAGGAACCTCACCAGTTCGACCCGCAATTCGTCGGGCGCTTCCAGGCTCGGCCAATGGCCCACGTCCGGCAGCGTAAAGACCTCGGCGGCGGCCAACCGAGCGGCCAGAATCTGAACGTCGCCATCGCTGACTAGCGGGTCGTCCGAGCCGCGCACCAGCAGCGTCGGCGCGGTGATTTCGCTCGCGTCCTCCAGCAGCACACGGCGAGCGCTGCTCGCCACGCATTCGGCGATCAGGTCGGCATCAACGCCGGCCGTCGCGTCGCGCATAGCGGCAAAGTGTCCCTCCGCCAACTCCTCCACCAGCCCCGCGCGCAGCCATGCGTCGGCCCCGTCGGCATCCCAACCACCATTCTCGATTCCGTTCAGCCGCTCCAAGCTTGCACGCGGGTCCCCGTCGAATCCCGCCGTCGAAACCAGGGCCAGGTGGCTGACGTGACTTGGGAAGCGAGCGGCAAAGTTCAGGGCGACTAGTCCACCGAACGCATGTCCCACGATCGGCACCGCCTCGGTATTTCCCTGCGCGTGCAACACGCGATGCACAAGTGTCGCCGCGTCGTCGATGGATCCTGTTGAACTCCCCCGTTCGCTCTTGCCAAAGCCGGGAAGGTCCAGCACAAACGCGCGGCACGTCTCGGCAAGTCCCTGGGTGACGAGGTCCCATGCGGCGCCACCCGGCCCAACACCGTGGATGAACAGGACCGTGCTGCTGCCAGAACCGCGTACGTCGAGAGAGACACTGCGATTGTCGACGGTGACCAGGGGCATTTGGTTACACGTTGCCTTTCAAATCCATGGCGTCGGCGTCCGCAATATACGGCAACCCTCGAAAGCTCCCATCCAGGTCCAGCCCGTAGCCAACCACGAAGATGTTCTCGATCTCGAACCCGACCCACCGCGGCGAGACGTCGATCACGCGGCGCGAAGGCTTGTCCAGCAGCGTCACCACCTCGATCGAACGCGGCCCCCGGGATTCCAGCAACTCCAGCGCCGCCGCCGCCGTCCGGCCGGTATCCACGATGTCTTCAACGATCAGCACGTCCCGCCCGGCGATGTCGCAACCCAGGTCCTTCACGACCTGCACCTCGCCGCTTGACTCGCGACCGTCATAGGAGGCCAGCGCCAGCGATTCCACCCGATGCGCCGTACTCAGGGCACGCGTGAGATCGGCGGCGAAGATAAACGCCCCGTGCAGTACCAGCACCAGAACCGGCTCGCGACCCGCGTAAGCCACCGAGATTTCCGCGCCAAGCTCACCAACGCGCTGTGAAATGGCGTCGGCGGAAATGACCGTAGGCAACTGCGCGCCAGGCACTTGGCCCGCCGATGCTTCGGCGATTGTCACGCGATTCCGAGACGCCTCGGTGATTTTGCAAACCGTTTGGTTCAATGGCGGTCTGCCAAAAGTGTGCGGAGTTTGGCCCAAGTGCGGCAAACGACCCCCCAACGCTCTGACGGCGACTGCGCGAAGCCCGAGACCACGCTGCCTGACTACCTTGCGCCCGGACTCGACATCGTGCTCGTCGGCATCAATCCCGGCGCCTACTCCGTTCGGGCTGGCCACTACTACGCCCGTCCCGGCAACCGCTTTTGGAAGGCCGCCAACCGGGCCGGCCTGTTCGGCGAGCCCTTGGAGCCTGAAGCCGACGCCCGGGTTCTGGAGTTTGGGATCGGACTCACCGACGTCGTGAAGCGCCCGACCCCGACGGCCAGGGACCTTCGCGCTGCCGACTACCGCCGCTGGGCGCCAGTCCTCAAGGAGAAAGTCAGGCGCTTCCAGCCCCGCATCGTCTGCTTTCAGGGCATCGGCAGCTATCGCAACTACCTCAGATACGGCGAAGGCCTCTCGGCACCGCCCCGTCCACGGCCGGGCCGTCAGGCCCGCGCGCTGGAGTTTTCAGTGGTATTTCTTGTTCCAAGCCCCAGCGGTTTGAACACGCTCTACTCGTTCGAAGACCTCGTCAACTGCTACCGACAGCTCAGAGCATTGCGAGACGAGATTCGCAGCGCGTAGGCAACGCCCTCGGCTGCTCGCCGTCTAGCCTCCGCCGACCCCCGCTGTCCGTTTCAGATCGTCCAGCGCTCGCCGCGCCTGCTCCAGCGTGGATCGCGCCGCCGCCCGCCCGCGGTGGTATTGGATGATTGGCGGCAGAACACGCGTCTCGACAATCGAGTCCACACGCTTGTTTGTCCGTTCCAGCTTTGCGGCGGTCCGCCGCAGCCCGCGGCGCACGTTCACCGTCGCCTCCACGATGGCGATGGCCCCAAGAACCCCGGCCACGAACGCCGCCAGCCCAATGATCAGCGCCTGGATGACCAGGACGATGATCGCGATGTCGCGCGCGATTTCCATTAGCCCCGACCGCGACGTCCCCGGCTGCGTCGGCGACGGCGCCCGCGCGAGCGCTGAGAGCGGCGGCGCACCGTCGTTTCAGCCTCGCGGGCCGCCTGCTCCGCCGCCGTGCGGATGGCGCTCAACCGTTCCGGCAGCGTGTCCAGGATCTTCTGCGCCCGTTGAGGTGCGGCAAT
>VXPS01000268.1:14747-21837 GCA_009839425.1 Chloroflexota bacterium | reverse complement strand
GAAGGCGCCGAATTCGCGCGGGAGGGCGGCCGGCAGGGCGGCGGTGACGTGGGCGCCGGCGAGGATGGAGACGGGACCGCTGGGGCCGTGGAGGGAGGTTTGGCCGCCCCGACGCGCTACCAGCGTGGCGGCCCGGACGGCCTCTAGGACGCCGCCGCAGTGCTTGATGTCGGGCATGGCGACGTCGACGGCGCGTGCGGCGACCAGACGCCGAAAGAACTCGGCGCCATAGGCGTGTTCGCCCCCGGCGACCGGCATGGAAACGCGAGCAGCAATCTCGGCGAGGGCTTCCGGGTCTCGTTCCGGATTGACGGGTTCCTCGAACCAGCCGACGTCGAGCTTGGCCAGCTCTTCGGCCACGTCCAGCGCAGAGCAGAGGTCGAAGCGGCTGTGGCAGTCGACCAGGAGCGTGACGCCAGGGCCAATAGCGCTTCGGACGGCGGCCAGTCGGTCGAGTCCGGGGCGGGCCAACTCGAGAAGATTGGCGCTGGGATCTCCGGGATCGACTTCGTCAAACGGCGTGCACTTGATGGTGCGAAAACCGTCGCGAGAGGCGCGTTCGGCGACGGCGGCGAAGTCGCGGGGGCGGCGGTCGGTGGTCAGCAGGAGGCGATTGGTGTTGGCGTAGAGCTCAACGCTTTCGACGGGCTGACCGCCCAGGGCCTGGGTGAGCGAGAGGCCATCGCGCTGCGCCTGGATGTCGACAATGGCGGTGCGCAGGGCGCTGACGGCAGTGGCGACGGCGAAGTCCTGCGTGACCTGGTTGTGCCCAAGTCCGGCAATGCGAGCGACGTCGGTCTCGTCACGGATGGGACGGCCGATGAGTGCCTGCACGAGGGGTGTGAGTCGGCTGACGACGTCGCCGCCGGAGGTGGTCTCGACGACGGCGGTCAGCCCTTCGTCATCGCCAATCTCCGCAAAGTTCCAGCGGGTACGGTCGTTGACGGTGACGGAGGCGAAGCGAAGGGAGGCGAGGACAATGCTGCCGGGCATATCCCGGCCAGCCTACCGAGGCCTACCCCGCGGCTTGCGCGCGCTTTAGGCCGACCCGGCACGTCTCAAACGACCGCCGCGTCGTCGCCGCCTGCCAGGGACCAATGCACGGGCACGAAGCCACCGAAGGGAAACTCGAGCGTCGTCGATACACCGGTTGCGACGATTCTCTCGCCTCTGGGAAGATCGAACGGCTTGAGTTGAGTACATGCCGAGAATGGAGGCCCGAATGGCCGGCTATGTGATTGTCGATCTTCAGGTGACGGACGCCCAGGTCTACGCCGAATTTCGCGAAAAGGTGGCGGGGACCGTTGAGGCCCACGGCGGCAAGTACCTGGTGCGCGGTGGGTCCGCCGAGGCCATCGAGGGCGACTGGGTGCCGAATCGGCTCATCGTGATGGAATTCGAGAGCGTGGCACAGATCAAGACGTGGCTCGCCTCGCCCGAATTCACCGACCTCAGAGAGATTCGGCACAGGTCGGCCACGGCCAACGTGATTGTCGTGGAGGGCGTATAGCCCCGGGACTGCGAGACGACGCGTTCGGCGCCGCCGGCAGCTTTGCCGATGCCGACCGATTCGCTGCGACAGGCCGCCGACTCCCGGCAACCGAGTGCTGCCGTTGGCCGGCGTGCCCTGATTTGGATCTCGTAACTGCATCTTTGCCTGAAAACCAGCGAACGCAGCCTCAATGAACGAGCACATCCGCTACGAGCCGGACGAGCGGTGTCCGCCGGTCGTCACGATCGGGGTGGCGCTGCAGGGAATCATGCTGGTCCTGGCCAACACGGTGCTGATGGTCACCATCACCGCCCGCGCGGCCGACCAGAGCGATCACTACCTGACCTGGGCGGTCTTTGCGGCGATGATCATCGGCGGCATCGTGACGGCGTTGCAGGCGGCTCGGCTGGGGCGGCTGGGAGCCGGACACATCCTGATGTCGGGCGCCAGCCCGCACTTTGTCGCCATCTCCGTCCTGGCGCTGACGAACGGCGGGCAGTCCCTGCTGGTGCTCCTGATCGTGGTCTCGTCGCTGTTTCAGTTCGCCCTGGCGGCCTGGCTGCCGCGGCTGCGCCGAATCATCACGCCGGTGGTCGCGGGGACATCGCTGATGCTGATCGCCCTTACCGTCATGCCAGTGGCGTTCAGCCGGCTGACCGAGGTCAACGAGGGCCAGTCCCTCGGCGCGAGCCTGGCCGTGGCCGGCGTGACGCTGGCGACCAGCGCGGCCCTGGCGATGCGGGCGTCCGGCGTCTGGCGCTTGTGGGCGCCGCTGATCGGCATCACGGTTGGGAGCGCGGCCGCCGCGCTGGCCGGCCTGTACGACGCCCAGCGCGTGCTTGACGCCCCGTGGATCGCCCTGCCGGACGTCAGCGCGTGGCCGGGGCTGGACGTAAGGCCGACCGAGCAGTTCTGGGCGCTGTTGCCGGTGTTCGTGGCGGTGACCCTGGTGGTGGCGATCAAGACGAGCGGGGACGGCGTGGTGATCCAGAACGTCTCACGGCGCCGGCCGCGCGCGATCGACTTTCGCCTGGTGCAAGGCACACTCAACGCCAACGGAGTCGGCAGTCTGCTCGCCGGCCTGTCGGGAACGCCGCCGACGGTGGCCTATTCGCCGTCGAGCATCTCGCTGATCAATTTCACCGGGGTTGCGGCACGCAGTGTTGGCTTTGCGATCGGGATGATGCTGGTCGGGCTCGCGTTCCTGCCCAAGATCGCGGCGATCCTGCTGGCCGTTCCCAGCGCGGTCATGGGCGTCTTCCTGCTGACCATCATGGGGCTGCTCTTCGTGGAAGGCATGCGGATGGTCGTGCAGGACGGGCTGGATCACCGCAAGGCGCTGGTCGCGGGTGTCGCGCTGGGGCTGGGCGTGGGACTCCAGCATCGGAATGTGGCCGCGGAACTGCTGGGCGAAACGCTCGGCGCGTCGCTCGGCAACAGCATGACGGTCGGAATCGTGGCGGCCATTCTGCTGACCGCATTTATCGAGCTGACCAGCCCGCGAGTCCGACGGCTGGACGCCCAGGTGTCGACCGCGGCGCTGCCGGCGATCGATACCTTTCTGAGCAAACTCGCCGCACGAATGGGCTGGAATGACGCGTCGCGGGACCGCCTGCGCGCCGCCGGTGAGGAAACCCTGGCGAGCCTTACGCAGCTTCACGCTCCCGACGAGACGCAAAGCGCCCCGCGCCTGATAGTGCTGGCGCGTCCCGGCGACGGCGCGGTGGAGATGGAGTTCCTGGCGGTCCTGGAAGAGCAGAACATCGAGGACTGGATGGCGCACCTGGGTGATCAGGCCGAATCGCTGAACGAAGAGGTGATTTCGCTGCGCCTCCTGCGGCACTACGCGACGGCGGTGCGCCACCGGAAGTATCACGGCATCGACATCGTGACCGTGCAGGTCAAAGGTTCACGCTAGGGTCGGCTGGCAGCCCTCGCCGGCGTCGCCCACCTAATGACGCGGGCAAGAGTCAACGAGTCGGAGCCACGCACCTAACAGGTAGCCAGACCTAGGCCGTGGCCTGGATCATCTCCGGCCGAGAGCGCAACAGCCAGTCACGTACCGCCGTGACGTGTGGATACACGAGCACGTCGGATTGCATGTCCCACCACAGAAAGCCGTGGATTTCGCCAGCCGACGTGACCCCGTCTTCGTCCAGCGCTCCTTCGGCTTCGACCGCGAAGGTGTGGTGCCGGTTGCTTACGGTGTCAAACGTGTAGAGGTATTGGACCTGGGTGGCGACGAGCCCTGTCTCTTCGCGCAGCTCGCGCACGGCGGCGGCTTCGATCGTTTCGCCGCGATCGACGCCGCCTCCTGGAAGCATGTACTTCCACCCGGCGTCCGCGACCAGGAGTATTTTTCCGTCTCGGATCAGGACACATGTCGCTCGATCTCGGAGCGCGCGGGACACGGGCTAGCGCCTGGCGCCGTCAGTCACAAGGGTTCCGGCTGGCGGATGCGAGCCCTGGCGAGCTGATCTCAATCGGCGTGGCCTGGCCTACTTTTCGTACCAGCCGGACCCGAAGAGCAAGTCGTCGTAGCGCACGGCCCAGGTGTGCTTCTGTTGGTTCTGCCCGGTCTCGGGGTTGACGATGACGTAGTCGACCCACTTGCCATTCTCGTCGGCCGAAAGCAGATCGTCCCCGTAGAAATAGCCGGTGGCGTCAATCCGCTGGCTGGGGTCGCGGCCGCGGAACTGCGGGTTGTGATGAGAAATGGTGACGCCATCCGGGCCCACGATAAACACGTACCACGGCCCGTCGACATTATCCGGAGAGTTGTAGTAGTCGATGGTGGCCTGTCGGCCGTCGCGCTTGTATCGCTCGATGGCTTCCTGGACAACGGCCTGGGTGTAGGCGGCGGGGTTGGCCTTGGTCGGGGCCTCGCCATCTGATGCCCCCGAAACGACGACGACGATCACGACAACGGCCGCGACAACGATGGCCAGGACGACGGCAACGGCCGCGGTCACATAGTTAGACATGTAGCAACCACCAGGTATGGATTGAAGCTGAGGTGCACGGCACGCCAGCGAGACTGGAGTCCGAGCCCAAGTCAGAGAGCGACTCCAGCCACGGGGCAGTCTACGGCTCCGCCAGCCGGCGGGGGCGAGGTCGGCTGGCCTCAAACGAGCGCTGACGCCGGAACCGCCGAGCGTCAACGGCCCCTCGTGTGGCAGCATGCCCGAGCCGGAAGAATGCTCAGGTGGGGTCAATGGCGACAGAGCATGTGAACGAGAACATCCGCTACGAGCCGGACGAGCAGCCGCCCGCACCGCTGGCCATTGGCGCCGGGTTTCAGGCCGCCCTGATCATGCTGGCCCCGGTGGTCCTGGGCGTGGTCATCGTGCTCCAGATTGCCGGGCAGCCCGCGGAATACACGGCGTGGGCGGTGTTTGCCGCGCTGCTGGTGAGCGGCGTGTCCACCATCCTGCAGGCCGTTCGGGTGGGACGAATCGGGTCCGGACATATCCTGTTCATGGGGACGTCCGGCGCCTTCATCGCCGTCTGCATCGGGGCGCTGTCGGTCGGCGGTCCGGCCACGATGGCCAGCCTGGTCGTCATCTCGTCGCTCATCCAGTTTCTGCTGGCCTCGCGCCTGGCGCTGCTGCGGCGCATCTTTACGCCCGCGGTAACCGGCACCGTCATCATGTTGATTGCCGTGACGATCGTGCCGCTGCTCTTCGACGCCCTGGCCGACGTGCCCGAGGGTTCACCGGACGCGGCGGCGCCGGTGGCGGCCCTGCTGACGCTGACCACGGTAGTCGCGCTGGTATTGCGCGCGCCGCCGGCCTGGCGCCTGTGGTCCCCGTTGATCGCCCTGATAGTGGGCTGCGTGGTGTCGGCGCTCTTTGGCATCTATGACCTGAGCGGCGTGCTGGACGCCGACTGGATCGGCATCCCGTGGGGCGCCTGGCCGGGATTCGACGTGACGCCGGACGTGAAGTTCTGGGCCCTGCTGCCCGCCTTCGTGATGGTGACGATCGTGGGCGCCATCGAGACGATCGGCGACAGCGTGGCCATCCAGCGCGTTTCGCGTCGACGGCCGCGAGCGACGGACTTCCGGGTGGTGCAGGGCTCCCTGAACTCGGACGGGGTTGGCAACCTGCTCTCCGGCCTGCTGGGGACGCTGCCCAACACCACCTATTCCAGCAGCATCCCGCTCACCGAGGTTACCGGCATCGCGGCGCGGCGTGTGGGTGTCGTGATTGGCGCCATCTTCGTGGCGTTGGCGTTCCTGCCCAAGGTGGCTGCCCTCTTGATCGCGATTCCCGCCCCGGTAGCGGCCGCGTACATCGCGTTCCTGATCGGAATCCTCTTCGTCCAGGGCATGCGGATCGTCGTGCAGGGCGGGGTTAACCATCGGACGGCGGCAATCGTCGGCCTGTCGTTCTGGATCGGTGCGGGCTTTCAGAGCCAGCTGATTTTTCCCGACTTGCTTGGCGACGGATTCATTGGAGTCCTGCTCGGCAACGGAATGACCTCCGGCGCGCTGGTGGCCATCATCATGATGGTGTTCATGGAGCTGACCAGCCCACGGCGCCGACGGTTGCGGGTGGCGTTGGGCATGGATGCGCTGCCACAAATTGACGAGTTCCTGCGCGGGTTTGCGTCGAAGCACCAGTGGAACGCTGCTTCAGCGGATCGACTGGCATCGGCCGGCGAGGAGACGCTGTCCATCCTGCTGCAGGAAAGCGGTGATTCGACCGAGCAAGGGCGGCAGCTGTCCATTTCCACGCAGATGAACGACCGCACGGCCGAGATGGAATTCGTGACGGCGCTCGAGGGCGCAAACATGGAAGACCAGCTCGCCTACCTGAACGAAATGCCGCCCGCGCCGGACGAGCGCGAGGTGTCATTCAGGCTGTTATGGCACTACGCGGCGTCGGTGCAGCACCAGAAATACCACGGCGTGGACATCGTGACGGTGACCGTGGATCAGCAGGGCTGACAGCAGCGGCTCGGGCGATCTGAAATGGACTCATCAAGGGCATCGAGGCAAGGGTCTGCGGGCCGACCGGGCGCAGGCCCACTGGAGCGCACCATGCGCCGTTCGTTTAGGCTACGGCTCCTTGTCCTCGGTCTCCTTGCGGTCCTGGCCCTGACCCTCCAGGGCTGCGGCGAGGACGCGAGCGAATCGTCGGAGCCATTCCGCATCGGCGTCATGGAGTCGCTGACGGGCGCCGGCGAGACCTACGGCACGGTGGCCAGCCAGGCGAAACAGATGGCGCTGGACGAGATCAACGCCGCAGGTGGAGTGAACGGCCGTCCGCTGGAGTTCATCGTCGAAGACTCCAAGTGCAACGCGCAGGACGCGATCACGGGCTACCGAAAGCTGACCGAGGTGGACGGCATAAAGATCATCCTGGGCACGTCGTGCAGCGGCGCCATGCTGGGCGTTGCGCCGCTGGCCGAGGCGGATGGGGTCATCCTGTTCTCCGGCCTGGCCAGCAACCCCGACATTGCCAACGCCGGCGACTACATCTTCCGCACGCAGATCAGCGACATCCAGGTCGGCATCGGCACGGGCAACGTGCTGTGGGCAGACGGGGTTCGGGCGCTGGCCACCATCACCGAGACGACCGACTACGCCGAGGG
>VXPS01000268.1:0-14737 GCA_009839425.1 Chloroflexota bacterium | reverse complement strand
CGCCGAGGGCGTGCGGCGAACGACGGCGGCTCAATTCGAGAAGCGCGGCGGCCAGATCGTGGCCGAGGAGTACTACGCGACAGACGTAACGGACTTCCGGTCGCAGCTGGAGAAGCTGTTGGCCACGAATCCGGACGCCCTGCACGTGGCGCCGCAGTCGGAGTTCGCGGCCGGGACCATCATCAAGCAGGCGCGCGAGCTTGGCTACGAGGGTCCGATCTACGCGGAAACTGTCTCCGTGGGTTCGACGGCGCTGGAAATCGCGGGCGACGCGGCAACGGGCTTGAAGGCGATCACAGCCGACCTTGACCCCGCCAACGAAAAAGGCCAGGAGGTGCTGGCCAACTTCAGGGAGCGCTACGACTACGTGACGCTGCCGTGGCACCTGGGGTCGGCGTACGACGACGTCTACATCGCGGCCGAGTGCCTGAAGAAGACCGGCGATGACCAGGACGCGGACGGATTCCGCGACTGCATGTACGAGGTCACCTGGAGCGGCGCGATCGGCGACAACTACAGCTTTGACGAGCAGGGCGAGGTGGTGGGCCTGTCGCGAGTCGTGGTAGAGGTGTTGCCGACGGCCGAGCGGACGGAAGACCGGAAGTACGTGGTGCTGGGGCCGGCGCCGCGTTCCTAGCGGCACAGATTTTGCTGGGCGCCTGACGTGACAGGCGACGTCCTGCACAACGCCTGGATCGTTTTCGTCTTCGTGGCGTATTTCGCAGTCCTGATTGGAATCGCCATCGTCCGAGTCCGAAATATGTCGGCGATGTCGGACTACGTCCTGGGGCGGCGGCGGCTCAGCAGCTTCACGACGGCCCTAAGCGCCGGCTCGTCCACCACCAGCGGCTGGACCATGCTGGTATTTCCAGCGCTCGCGTTCACGAGCGGCGCCAATCAGCTCTGGATTGTCGTTTTCCTGGTGATCGGCGCCTGGATCAACTGGACGATCGTCGCGAAGCGCCTGCGCCGCTACACCATTTCGATGGACGACTCGCTGACGCTGCCAGAGTTCCTGGAACGCCGGCTGCGGGACGAAACGAACGTTCTGCGGGCAATCAGCGCGGCGTTGACCATCTTCTTCATCGTCTTCTACATCACGTCGGGCCTGGTCGCCGGGTCCAAGCTGCTCAACACGCAATTCGGTCTTGATTCCACGCTGGGACTGATCCTCACGCTGATCGCCGTCTCGTCGTACACCTTCATCGGCGGTTTCCTGGCCGTTTCCAGGACCGACGTATTCCAGGCGCTGCTGATCCTGGTTGGCTTCGTGATCATGCTGGCGACCGTGATCATTGCGGCCGAGGATCCCCTTGGAGGTGTGGGCGGCGGCGTGGAGGGCTTCATGAACCCGTTGACCGACACGCAGGGCCAGGCGGTCACGCCGGTGTTCGTGATCGGAATGATGGGCTGGGGGCTTGGATTCTTTGGCGCGCAGCACGTATTGCAGCGCTTCATGGCCGTGGAACGGGAAGACATGATCAAGCAGAGCCGCAATCTCTCGACGCTGTGGCTGTGCCTGGTCTATTCGCTGAGCTTCCTGCTGGGACTGTTCGCGCGGCCCGCGCTCGACGAGGCCGGGATCACCATGGTGGATGCGGAGCGGGTGTATTTCCTGGTCGCCGATTACTTCTTTCCCGTGGTCATCGGGGGCCTGCTGCTGACGGCGGTGATTGCGGCGGTGATGAGCACGGCGGACTCGCAGTTGCTGCTGTCGTCCGCCATCGCGGCCGGAGATCTGCCGCTCCTACGGAGGTTCGCCAGCTCTCTCGACGCCTCGCGACGCGTGTGGCTGGGGCGAGGACTGCTCGTGGTGATCGGGGCGCTGGCGGCGTACCTGGCGATCGCTTTCCCGGACACGGTGCTGAACCTCGTGGCCTACGCGTGGGGCGGAATGGGTGCCACCTTTGGTCCCGCGGTGATCCTGGCGCTGTACTGGCGGCGGTTCAATCTGGGCGGGGCGATGGCCGGGGTGGTGGTTGGCTTCGTGGTGGCGTCGCTGTGGCAGTTCGTGCTGGCGGGCGGTCCCCAGGGAATGTTCGACATCATGCCGGCGTTGCCGGGATTCGTTGCCGGATCCGTGGCAGCCGTGCTTGGCACGCTGCTGACCTCGCCGCCGGCCGGCGAAAGCACGCGCGAGTTTGACCGGGTCGTGCAAGGCAGACCTGCGCACGCCTGACGAACTGGCCTCCAGGCCGGCTGGTCGGCGGGAATCGGTTTTGTCTATCGAGGGACTCGTGGCAGGAAACGCGTGCCGGGGCTATGCGGCGGACGCACGCTCGACGTCAATCCAGAGTTCGCGGACGCCGCGCAGGACGACGACGCTCAGGTGTTGGGGCTCCGCCGCCAGTTGGATGGAAGAAAACCGCCGCAAGAGCGCGGCCAGGGCGATACGGCCCTCCAAGACTGCCAGCGATGATCCCAGGCAATAGTGAATGCCCCGGCCGAACGACAGATGACTGCGATCCTCGCGGCCGATATCCAGCAGATTCGGCTCGGCAAATGCCTCGGGATCTCGATTGGCAGCGCCGATCAGGCCAATGACGCGCTGGCCCTTGCGAATCCGCTTGCCGCCGATCTCGGTGTCTTCGCGCACGACCCGGCTGTCGAGTTGCACGGGCGCGTCATAGCGCAGCAACTCGTGGACGGCGGATTCCATGAGCTCGGGATGGTCGCGCAACCTCTGCAACTGATCGGGATGCCTGAGCAACGCCAGCATGCCGTTGCCAATCAGGTTGCGGGTGGTCTCGTGCCCGGCCACCAGCAGCAACATCAAGGTCATCACCAGTTCTTCACGCGTCAGCCGGTCGCCGGCCTCCTCGACGGCAACCAGCGCGCTGATCATGTTGTTCTGCGGCTCCCGCTGATAGCGCTCGATCAGTCCACTGAGGTATTCGCGCAGATTCCCGAAGGCGCGCTGGACTCGCCGCACCTGACCGGGATCGAGCGCCGGCTCGACCGAAAGCGCCGCGTCCTGCGACCAGTTCTTGAAACGGTCCCGGTCCGCGGGCGGAACTCCCAGCATTTCGGCAATGACGATCACCGGTAACGGAAACGCCAGGGCTTCGATCAGGTCGAATCGGGTCGTTCCCTCGACGTCATCCAGGAGTTCTTCGCAGGTCTGCCGGATCCTGGGCGCAAGCTCGGCAACGGCTCTCGGCGTGAACGCCTTGACCACCAGCGCCCGCAAGCGCGTGTGGTCCGGTGGATCCATGTCGAGCAGCGATACGTAGTCGACGTATCCGTAGTCCCGGCCGCCGTTCGAGAACCGACGGCTGTCGCGGAGCATCGCGTCGATGTCCTGGTGTTGGGTGATCGCCCAGGCGTCGACCAATCGCATCCGGTGTACCGGATCCCTGCGCCGCAGTCGTTCGTAGGTCGGGTATGGGTCACGCTGGACGTCCCTGGACGTGGGGTTGTAGCTGACGCCCGACTCGAGGCGCTCCCAGGCCAGCAGCGACTGAATGACCAGCGGCCGAAGCACCGTTTCGGTCGTCCTGAGAAGTGCCTCCCTCACTCGGCGCCTGGTAGCGGCGCTGGCGGGAGCTTCACCGTAAGGAGATTCGGACTGCGACTGCGTCAAATCACGATCGCCATGACTAGATCTCTATTCCGGAGATTGTATTGAGTTCAAATATTCACTTCTGCGACACGATACTCGCCCGGGTAATGCTCAAATGGGAACTCGCTCAAGTTCCCTCAAGCCTAGGGCCTAGCCCGCGCCGGAACCCGGACGGAAGACCGCCAGGCTGGCGGTGTACCCGTGCACGAAGTTGGCCGAGCCGATAGGGCCGATCTCGCCGCCGCAGAAGAAGCCGGTCACCGGCACCTGCTCGCCAAGGGCATTGCCGATGATCGCGACGTCGGCGTCACGCTCACCAAAGAAGCGTTCGCCGCGTCCGTTGCAGGTGAACAGCAAGGCCCCGGCGGCGGATTCCTCGAAGACCTGCGGCGTCAGCAGCATTTCCAGATCGTCGCGGGCGCTCTGAGCGTCGCGTACGTGGAACTGGACGTACTCTCCTTCGCGCATGCGGTCGGCCACGCTGATGGCGCCGGATTCGCGGTCCGCGCCAAGCACCACCCGGATGAGGAAGGAGCCGTGGCCAAGGTCGTCGGGTTGCCTGACGACACCCCGCCCAAGCAGGATGCCCGAGCGCATGAGCTTCTGATCGTCGGCGCTGGCTTCGGCAAAGACTTCCTGAAGGACTTCCAGCGGGGGCTTGCCATCGAGTTCCTGGATGAGGTTGCTGCGGCTGCCGGTGACGGTAAACCAGTCGCCCACGGGTCGACATCCCTGGGAAACGATGGTGCTGACGCGGACGTTGCCGCGGAGCGTGACGCCAACGAGACCCGAATTTGTGACCTCATCGTCCTGCGCCAGCCGGTTGCGTCCCGGGGCCGACGCCCAGCTGGCGACGCCGCCGATCACGGGTATCCCGGGCGCCAGCTGGTCGAGCCGGTTCAGCAGGGCTTCGGTAGCCGTGGAGAAGGGATCGACCAGCACGATGCAGGCCTGCAGGTCGTCAGGCCTCAGGTCGACGTCGTCGTCGTCCAGGTCCGGAAGAGGCTCGACGTGCACGCCGGGAAGCCGAGCGGCCAGGACTGCGGTCGCGGCCTGATCCTCGATTTCCCGGCCGGCGCCGACGACGCCGCCGGCCGTGCAGCCGATGAATCTTCGGGGCGTGAGCTGCTCGCGCAACCCGGCAAGAATATCCGCGCCCGCAGGGTCGGTCTCAGGCCGGACGAAGACGACGACCAGGTCGAAGGGGGCCTCCGCGGCCAGCTGATCTTGGATGTCCCGGGCGACGCGCGCCGGCTCAGTCTCAAGCGAGACGGCAGAGACGAATTCCATTCGCTGCATCTCCGCACGCGGCCCTTAGCATCCAGCCTACACGCCGGCGTGTTTGAGCCGGATGCAGCTTGAACGCGGCGCCCTGTGCCGAGGCGCGAAACGAATACCCTTGCGTTGTCTGCCAAGATGTCCACCGCTCCTGCAGGTCGGTTGCGTGATGTCATAACGCGACGCAACCGGCGCTGTCCCCCGAAGCAAGGGCTTCCTTGGGAGTAATTCAGTTCGGTCAAGCTGAGACCGTGCGGCGCTCGCTGGCCGGCGCCGCCGGTTGGTGGACAGACGACCAGCGCTGGTGGCACGCGGTGGCCGCGCTGCTCTACCTGGCCGCCGCCGTCCTCTTCACGCACCCGCTGCTGCTGGTTGCCGGGACGCACATCGCCTACAAACCGAGCGGCGACCAGTTATTCATTCTGAGCATCTTGGAATGGAGTCGAACGACGCTCTTTTCCAATCCCGGCGACCTGTTTGTGGGGAACTTCTACTACGGGTCGGGAGGTGCGCTGTTCGGGTCGGATCTGTTGCTTGGGTTCCTGCCCATCTACGGTCCCATTGCCTGGGTGGTTCAGAACCCGGTGCTGGCCTACAGCATCACGCACGTCGCGGCCTTCGCCCTGAACGCGGGCGCAATGTACGCGACGGTGCTGGTTCTGACTGGCTCACGTCCCGGCGCGCTGTTGGCCGGGGCGGTGTATGCGTTTGGACCGTTGCAGCTGGCGTATGCAAATCACTTCCAGTTCCTGGGCGCGTGGTACCTGCCTCTGGTGCTCCTGTTCGGTATCCGCCTTTGGCGCGGCGGTGGGTGGCTGGACGTAGGACTGGCGACCCTGATGGTGTGGGTCCAACTTGCCACGGCTGTTCACCTGGGCGTAATGGCTGGGATGGTCTACGCGGGGTTCGTGGTCCCACCGGCCTTGCACAGGGTTCTGGTCACCCGCGACGTGCGTCTGGGGCTATCGCTGGCCGGCGCGGGAATCGTGGCCAGTCTGCCCTTCATACCCATCGTGCATGGATATCTGAGCTTCTCGGAGGCGTGGCAGGCACAGCGCGACATCACGGAGGTACATGGCGGTTCGGTCCAACTGCGCGACTACCTTTCGCCAACGGGACGCCTGCGATGGTACGACGTACTGGTGAACCGCTTTCCAGTGCCAAGCAGCGAACGGCGTGTCTTTCCCGGTTTCGTTCCGCCCCTGATCGCGGCCATTGGCGCAGTAACCGGTCTGCTGGGCCTGACCGACAAGCGCCGCGAGCTGCGAATGGTCAGCGCCCTGCTGTTGGCGCTAGTTGTGGTCGCGGTGCTGTGCTCGCTTGGCACGCACTGGAAGCGACACGAGGTCATTAGCGAGCACCAGCTTCCGTACCTACTGCTGTTCGAGCACGTGCCGGTATTTAGGGCCATACGCGTGGTGGCGCGGTTTGCGCTGCTGGCGCACTTTGCCTTGGCAGTGCTTGGCGGCATTGGGGTGTACGCGATCACACGCCGATTGAGCAACCGCTGGCCGGCCGCGCTGCTAGTGGGATTGCTGGCAACCGGGCTTGTGCTGCTGGAAGCGCTGCCGAAGCCGCTGGCCACCTATCCGATTCCGACGGATGCGGCCCTGCGCGACGCGCTTCGGGAAACGGCGTCCGGACCCACGCTCCTGGTTCCCGTTACGGGCAAGGACGAGGTCTGGCGAATGTGGATGACCACCCAGACGGGCACTGGCCCGATCGTCAACGGCTACTCGGGCCACATCTGGCAACAGTACTGGTATTTCCGGGACATGACCCAGAACCTAATGGCAGGGGAAATGGCGGGGCTGGCGGCCGGTCTTCAGGCGTACGGGATCCGCACCGTCGCGGTTGACCTCCGGCACTACGACGACCGCGATCGTCAGCAGTGGCGGGCCCTTGCCCGAGGCCCCTGGAGCTTGGAGTGGGAAGAAGTCGATCGACATTTGCTCATCATGCTGGCCGATCCCGCCGCTCCGGCGGCCCAGCGCTGGAACGACCTGGACCTGACGCTGCTTGCCGACGTAGTGGATCCGGATGTGGGCTTCGTAAGCACCCTCGTCATGCACAACCGAACCAGCGGTGCCTGGATTCCGCCAGGCGATTCACGCGTGCGCCGCTTGTACATGGAGTGGGTTCGGGCGGATGGAACAGTCGAATTGAAGTACGAGACCAACGCGCTACCGCCGCCCTTCCTACGCCCTGGGCAGGTTTACTCCATCCCTGTGCACCACTTCTCACCGCCTGTCCCCGGCAGCTATGTCCTTCGGGCCAGCACAGATGGCGAGCTCCTGTTCGAACGTAGCGTGCGAGTCGATTCTGTTGATCCGGTTCCCTATGAAGGGAGCGTGGACGGCATGCTGGCCGGCCTGGTCTTACGTACACCGGCCAGCTATTCCGCCGCTCCCGGCGAGTTGATGCCACTGCACGTGGACGCGCTGAACATCGGGCGAAAAAGCTGGACCGACGAAGCGAATATCCGCCTGGGCTTGCGTTGGTGGAAGGTCAACGAGGACGGGAGCCAAGTCGAACAGCCGGCACACGAGGGCCGGATTGTCCTGCTGGGCCACTTATTCAACGACATCCTGCCCGGACGTGGCTATTCGTTTGCTGGGCAGTTGCGGGCGCCGGACACGGTAGGACATTACGTCGTGCGTGCCTCCCTGCTGGTGGAGTTGGTGGGATGGTTCGGCAACGATCCGGTCGAGATCGAGGTGGTCGTCAGGCCAAACGACGCCTAGGCGACGAAACTGCGCGAGATCCGATCTGGATATAGACGTCGCCGTCGTCGACGTCGACCGGATAAGCGCGAAGTCGTTCGGATTGGGCCCGGATGCGGCGCCCCGTGTCTAGGTCGAACTCCATGCTGTGCCACGGGCAGATCAGCACCCGGCCTTCCAGCACCCAGGCCAGCCGCCAGTCGGTGTCCGCCGTGGCGACCAGGGTGCCGCTGACCGGACCGGTGCACACCGGCCCCTGCTGATGGGGGCAGCGGTTGCGGTAAGCGCGAAAGCCGTCGTCCACGCGAAACACCGCGATTTCGATCTCGCCGTGCGTCACGAAGACCGGCTGGCCGGGCTGGATCTCGTCCACCGGCCCCACCCGGATGCGCGGCATCAGGCCACGGGAACGGGAACCGGCAGCTTGAAGAGGCGGCGGGCGGTTTCGCCCATGATGTTGCGCTTGAGCTCGGCGTCGAACGGCATGTTCAGCACCGTGCGCGGATGGTCGAAGTCGTGGTGCGGCCAGTCGGAGGCGAAGATGACCTTATCGCGCCCATCGAACAGGTCGATCATGGTCAGCAGATCGCGCGAGCGTTCCGGCTCCTCGATCGGCTGAGTGCAGAAGTACATCTCCTTGATGTACTCGCTCGGCGGGCGCTCCAGGAAGGGGGCGCCGGTCGGAATCTCGGCGTATTCCTTGTCCATCCGCCACATGCAGAAGGGCACCCACGAAACGCCGCCTTCGGTGAAGACGATCTCCAGGTCCGGGTACCTGACCGGCACGCCGGAAGTGAGCATCGTGAACAGGTTGGCCATCAGCGCGAACTCGTGGTTGATGGGATGGCGGACGATGCGCGACTCCACGTGCTCCAGGTTGAACGGGAAGTGGGGATGGATGATGCCGACGCTGTGGAGCATCACCGGCAGCCCCATCTCCTCCGCCGCTTCGTAGATCGGGTCGTACATGCGGTCGCCCCACAGCGGGCGCAGGCCGGCGACGGGCAGGTAGACGGCCACAAACCGGTCGTCGGCGCCGTAGGTGCGGATCTGCTCGGCCGCGTCCTTCGGGTCCTGGGGAACGGCCAGGACCGCTCCGTAGAGACCCTCTTCGCGGCTCACCCACGCGTCCGCCAACCAGGCGTTATAGGCGCGGCCCAGGGCCGCCGCGTAGTCGACGTGGGGGAAGACGGCGATCTTGAGCAGGTTGTCGGGAAAGAGGATGCCGACGTCGATGGACAACTCGTCCAGGTCGTCGCGCATCTGCCGGGCCGTGGTGACGGTGCGGTTGCCCAGCCCGCGATCCGGAAACGGGGGATCGAGGTTGAGAATCGGCGCATACCCGGGGATGTCCAGGTAACGCTGCGGCCCGCGCCCCAGCAACTCGAGCGAACGCCGCCAGGGCATGTCGATATAGGGCGCCAGCGCCTCGGGCGGTTCGTTGGCGTGCACGTCGCAATCGACGATGAACACATCGTCAAGCCCAAGCGGCTTCCTGGAGTCCCGTGTCATAAGCTCAGACCCGTCCTCCGAACGGCGTGGGATTCTAGCCCGGTGACCCCGGTGAGGTGGCGCCTAACCCAGCGCTGCTTCAGGTAGGAGGGTCGCAGGCGTCCAGCGGCCGTTCGGGATGGAACTCAGACCGAACGACGGCGAGCTTTTGCGGCAGCGGGAGAAGGAGCAAGCCATGGCCGGGAACAAGAAAGTCGTGATCGTCGGCGGCGGACACAACGGGCTGGTGGCCGCCGGGTATCTCGGCCGGGCCGGGCTGGACGTGCAGGTACTGGAACGGCGCGACGTGGTGGGCGGCGCGGCCGTGACCGAGGAGTGGTTCCCCGGCTTCCACATCTCCACCTGCTCCTACGTGTGCCACATCCTGCAGCAGAAGGTGATCGACGAACTCGAGCTACGGAACCACGGGTTCCACGTCTACCCCCTGGACCCTGGCCGCCTGCACCCGTTTCCCGATGGGCGCGCCGTCCGGCTGTGGCACGACGACGAGAAGACGGCGGAAGAGATTCGCCAGTTCTCGCCCGAGGACGCCGAGGCGTGGCTGGACTGGGCCAACTTCTGGCACCGCGCCGTGCGGATTCTGAGCGACTACTACCTGGGTCCGCCGCCCTCGCTGGCCGAGCTCACCGAGCGGTTCAAGGACGAGGAAGAAGAAGAACTGCTGGAAACGCTGCTCACGGTCCCGGTGCGCGACCTGATCGACAAAACCTTCGTCTCGGACGAGATGCGGGCAATGGCCAGCATCGGCGCGATCGACATGGGCAACCTCAGCGCCCCCGGCAGCGCCTACATCATGGCGCTCTACCGCTTCAGCGCCTACCGCGAGGACACGGAGAACTACGGCATCGTTCGCGGCGGCATGGGCTCCATCACCCAGTCCATGGCCCGCTCCGCCGAGTCGGCCGGCGTGTCGATCCGGACCGGCGCGGAGGTATCCCGCATCCTGACCCAGGACGGCCAGGCCACCGGCGTGGAACTGGCGAACGGCGAGGTGATCGAGGCCGACCTGGTCCTCTCCAACGCCGACCCCAAGAGCACGTTCACCAGGCTGCTGGACGGGTCGGACGTAGAACAGGACGTCGTGGACGAAGTTGAATCACTGAAGACGCAGTCCGCCTCGGTCAAGTTCCTGTGCTCGCTGCGCGAGTTGCCGGACTTCTCACGCCACCTCGGCGACGACTACGACCCCAAGCACCTCTCGATGATCAACCTCGCCCCCTCAACGGACTACTGCGAGTCGAGCTGGTTCGACGCCACGAACGGCCGGCTGCCCGAGACGCCGGTCATCCAGGTGCAAATCCCCACCGTCTACGACCCATCGGTGGCGCCCGAGGGACAGCACGTGCTGTCCATGTGGGTGTTCTTCGTACCGGCGCACCTCAAGGACGGCACGTGGTCGGAGAAGCGGCAGGAGTTCGGGGAAAAGCTGATCGACGAGTTCTGCCGCTACGCTCCCAACTTCAGGGACGCCATCATCGACTGGACCATGCTCACGCCCGAGGACATCGAGGACCGCATCGGCCTGACCGACGGCAACATCCGGCACGTGGACATGATTCCCCAACAGATGATGTCCCGCCGCCCCCTCCCCGGCTGGTCCGACTACCGCACCCCCATCAAGAACCTCTACCTCTGCGGCGCCGGCACCCACCCCGGCGGCGAGGTAACCGGCGCCCCCGGCCACAACGCGGCGCATGTAGTCCTGGAGGAACTCGCTCGCTAGGCCACCGCGTCTGTCGCCTCTCATGTGACTCGGGGCGCGGCTGAGCCTAGGCGCCTGTGCCGTACATCTCGCGGACTACGGCCAGGATGTCCGCGGGGATGAACCGGTCTTCGGCCTCGGTCTGAATCTCGGCGGGAATCCCGTGCACCGCCTCGGCAATCGGCCCCGCGATGGCCGCCAGGGTGTCGGAGTCGCCGCCCAGGGAGACGGCGTTGCGGATGGCATCTTCGAAGCCGTCGGACTCCAGGGCGCAGGTGATGGCCTCGGGCACGGTCGTCTGGCATATCTCGTTGAACCGATAACCGGGCCGGATGTCATCCACGCTTCGCGAGAGGTCGTATCCGTAGGTCTCCGCGATGGCCTTCCGAATGCCATTGGCCGTCTCCCCCTGGAAAGCCAGCCAGATCGCGTGAACGGTGGCGCGAGCGCCCTTGATCCCTTCCGGATGGTCGTGGGTAACGGCGGTCACCAGGTCTGAAGCCTCCAGCGCGTCCGACAAGTCCCCGTTGCGGTTCAGGTAGGCCGCCGGCGAGACCCGCATGGCGGCGCCGTTGCCGAAGCTGTCGTACGGACGAGGCGGCTCCATCCAGATCCACGACCCGAATGAACCGCCGTAACTCGCGTCCGGGTAGCGCCGACACCAATCCTGGAGGGCCAGATCCGGCGGTCGGTCATGCAGCAACGCGTCCGCGACGGCGGCAGTACAAACGGAGTCGTCCGTGACAAAGCCGTTGTCGTTGAAGAACTCAAACGACTTGGTCTTGATCCACTCCCACTCGTAGACCGAGCCGACGATGTCCCCGATGATCGCGCCAACCATGATGTAGTCGGGAGCCTGGCGTGGAGAGTGGCCGCGCCTACTAGCAATAGGCCCCAGCCGCCGGTCCCAACGAGGCGCGCCCGGTTATCGATGTTCGCCCATCCTCACTCCGGTCAGCCTCACGAGCCGCTCAGGGCTCCACCCGGCAGACTCCCGGCACGCGGTCAAAGTCCCGGTCGTAGCTCACGATCTCCGAAATGCCGTGCCGTTCCATGTGAGCCACCGCCAGGGCATCCTCAAAGTCAAGGAACGGCGACGCCGCATAGATGTCCAGCGCCCGCAGGTAAGCACGCTTCTGGGGAAGCCGGAGACCTCGAAGCGTGAGGATCGGCGCCAGGCGACCGCGGATGGCCTCGCGGCTGAGGCCATATCCCGCACGCCGCGACGACAAGACATACACGACTTCGCTGACCACCGCTTCGCAGGTCAGGAGCTCTTCTTCGCCACGCTGCACCCGCTGAAACAGCCGGAAGCAAGCCGCAGCCTTCTCCTCGTCGTCGCGAGTTAGGAATCTCAGGATGACATTGGAGTCCAGGAACTTCATTCCCCACGCAATTCCCGTGCCGTGGCCATGGCCTTTTCGTCCTTGGCGCCTCGGGACACCTGCTCAAAGTCCTCGGGCCGCGCGGTTGGCCGGACGGAGCCGTAGGCGGATTCCAGCGTGAATTGAGCGGCGGCCAGCCGAACCGTGCCCGCGTCGTCGATGGTGAAGGCCACCTTGTCCCGCGGCTTGATGCCCAGCAGTCGTCGCACCGCGGCCGGAATGGTGACCTGGTTTCGCTGCGTGGTGGTCGCGGTGTATTCCTTCATGTGTCAGGCATTGCCTTAAGAGAAAACCAATGATTACTCAGTTTATCATTAGCTTTGTTGACACAGCAGACACAATGGGCCGAGCAAGATGGCACTCAGCTGTCAATGGGGAAGCGAACTGTGACAGTGGCGCCCTGACCAAGCCCCTCACTCGTTATGTCAATCGATCCGTTGTGCGCCTCGACGATCGATCTGGCTATGGACAATCCCAACCCCCGCCCTTGCCTTCGGCGAATGCGCGAGTCTTCGGTCCGGTAGAAGCGGTCAAAGACGTGGGGCAGGTCGGCCGCATCGATGCCGACCCCGTCGTCAATGATGGAGATAGCCGCTCCCGCGTCGCCATCCAGATCCACTCTCAGCACTACATTCCCGCCGTCCTGCGCACTCTCGATGGCATTGCTCAGCACATTGCCCAACGCCTGGCTCATCCGCATCCGGTCAAGGCGCAACTCGGGGAGGTGTGGGCCGGCCTCAAGCGACAAGTCGATCTCACGAGCCTGGGCTTGCGTCCGCCAACGGTCCATCTCCGAGGCCAGCAGATCTCGAATCGAAATCTCCTCGCGCGAGAGACTCAGCTCCCCGTGCTCGGTTTCCGCCAGCGAGTTCAAGTCGGTTACAAGTCCTCGCAGCCGGTCGACCTCCTGGATGATGTGGTCCGACGTCGCCTCCGGCGTCTGCAGGCCGTCCCGCAGCCCTTGCGCTTCCAGTTGGATCACGCTCAGCGGCGAATTCAGCTCGTGCGCCACGTCGTTGACCAGCCGCCGCCGGAGCTCGCGCTGCGTCGCCAGGCTCGACGCCATGCGGTTGAAGGCCGCGCTCATCTGCCCCAACTCGTCCCCGGACGTGACCGGCAGGTTGGTCGTATCGCCTCGAGAGATCGCCTGGGTCGCCCTTGTCAGCGCCGCCACGGGACCGGTGATCCGCCTGGACAGCCAGGCGGCCAGCCCAACGCCAACGCCGACCGTCACCAGGCCGCCGATTCCGGTAATCCACAACAGCGTGCTGAGAAACCCGTGCGACTCGGTCGACAAGAACTCATGGTTGACGTCCACGTAGACGTGGCCAACCGGCTGATTCGTCGTCAGATCGAACAGCGTCTCGCGACGCCCGGCAAGCTCCGGAGCCGTGGCGCCCGCTGACAGCTCGCCCGCGTTGTCCGTCACCACGCGCCCATCGATGCCCACCACGACCACTCGCAGCGAATCGTCATCGCCGGCCTCGGCGCCTTCACCCCCATGCTCGCCGGATCGTTCGCTCCGGGCGACGGACTCCGCGAGGTAGCCGGCCTCGGACAGCGGGCGATCCACCGTCTGCCAGCCGCCGGCCGTCGTGTACTCCCGGCTCAGGTTCAGCGCCAGCCGGCTCGCCTGCGAATCGCCAAGCTCCTCCACAAACGCCCCCAGCCGCGCCTGCGTCGTGACATAGCCCACCACCACGCTGACGACGACAGTCAGCAGGATCACCGCGACGATCGAAGCCATGATTCGCCAGCGCAGCGACATCACACGTCCTCGATCACGAACTTGTAGCCGGCGCCGTAGACCGTCTGGATGGGCTGGCGCCCGTCTCGCGCGATCTGTTTTCGCAGGCGCGTGATCTGGCTGTCGATGGCCCGGTCGAACCCCTGGAATTCGTGATCGAACGTCAGCTCGATGATCTGCTCCCGCGTGAGCACCTGGTTCGGATGGCGCATGAAGGTGGACAGCAGCGAAATCTGCCGCCGGCTCAGCGACACCGGTTCGCCATCGATGGTCACGCTACCGGTGGTCTCATTGAGGGCGATATCGCCGTGGGTCAGCACCTGCTGAACTCGGCCCTTGACGCGACGTAGCACCGCTTCGGCTCGCGCAATCAGCTCGCCCGGATCGAACGGCTTGACGATGTAGTCGTCGGCGCCGCTCTCCAGGCCGATTACCCGCTCCGTGTGGGCTTCCCTGGCCGTCAGCATGATGATCGGAACATCGGACTCGCGACGCAGCGTTCGACACACCTCAACCCCGTCCAAACGAGGCAGCATCAGGTCAAGGACGATCAGGTCCGGCGTCAGCTCCCGGGCGCGCGCCAGGCCGGCCACACCATCGTGCGCAACCTCTGCGGCAAACCCCGCGCGCTCGAAGTACACCTGCACCCATCGCGCGATGCGCGGATCGTCTTCCACGATCAGGACGGTCTGGCTCACGTCAGATCCTCCACGCGACCGGCGGGGGGGGGGGGGCCAGGGGGGTTTAAAAAAAACCCCCCCCCCAGGGGGGGGGGGTGGACCCACACAACAACCAGCCGCCCCCCCCCCCCCCCCCCCCCCCCACCCC